>CAJJCK010000027.1 GCA_905182675.1 uncultured Cryomorphaceae bacterium
TTTACTCGCAATCACTTGCTTCATGCTCACCATTTGCGGGTTGGCATTAGGCACTTCAATTCCTATGGTTCCTTTGCCAGGGATTGGAGCTATAATACGTATACCTAAGGCCGCAAGACTGAGTGCAATATCGTCTTCTAAACTCTTGATTTTTGAAATCCTTATACCTGCTGCTGGCACAATTTCGTAAAGGGTTACAGTAGGCCCAATAGTGGCTTTAATCTCCTTTATTTCAATGTTATAGTTGCGCAACGTGTTGACAATGTTGTCTTTATTTTGTTCAATTTCAACTTTGTCAAAAGTGATTTGACCCGTACCATATTGCTTTAATAAATCAATTTTAGGAAGCTGGAATCGACTGAGATCTAGCTTGGGGTCATACTCACCAAACTCCTTGACCTTCTTGTTAATAGACTGGTCACTCTCACTCTTTTCTTCAAGAACTTCAACCTGAACATCTATGCTATTTTGCGGAGTAGATTCCAAAGGTGCTTTGATTAGAATTTCTTCTGCGGGTTCTGGTTTTACTGCTAGTGGAATAGTAGGGGTTTTATCTTCATTGTCTTCCTTTGGTTCTCTATCGAAAATGGATGAACTAGACTCTTCAACATGAGTATTCTGTTCTTTGTCTTGCACAGGCTCGATATCAACATCGTCCTGATGAATCTGTGACGCGTTTTTGAATTTTGGTAAGGTCACTGAAGTGATTTTGAGTGCAGCTATTGCATAAAGTAGCGAGGTACCTGCAATCGCTAGCATGACACCCAAATGACCCAATCTAACAGAAAGCCATTGATACATCTGAAAACCTGTTAATCCGCAGTAAATACTAGGAAATTCCGGATTTAGCCATGCGATGAAGGTGGACAAGAGGAAGGTGATGACAATAAAATGATTAAATAAGGCAAGCGGTTTAATTCTTTTAAAATTAAACGCTGTTCTCAATGAGAAAGCCATGACCCATAGTGGTAATAGCAACGCTGATACACCGAAACCTTTGAGCATTAGTGACGTTCCAACCCAATTTCCAAAGGTGCCAAAAGCATTGCCTATGTCGTCTAAGTGTATAACTTTCAAAGAATCCGTTGTGGATAAACTGTAGTCTTGAGGCCAATTTCCGATAAAGCTGATCAATGCAATAAAGGAAAAGAATCCTAGTAGAAACAACAGCAGAACAATAAATAATTTCGCTGTAGGATCGTTCGTGAACTCTTTACTGTTCTGACTTACCCGTCCTAAAATGGATTTCCATTTGGACGGGGTTACTTTGGATTTTGATACAGATTTTTTGGCCATGCTCGAGCTAGACTTATTCTATCAAAAATAAGTAGGTATTGGTTAGTAAAGTACCCTGTGTTTATAGCGTTATCAACACATTTACTGCTATTTTTGCTTTTCAATACAAAGTCATGCAAATTCAACTGGATATACAAAACGAATTTGGTACGCTCAAAACCGTTGTCGTGGGTGTTGCCCGCAAAATGGGTGGGATGCCTGCCATAGAGGATTGTTATGATCCTCGAAGCGCCGAGTCTGTTTTAAACAGCACTTATCCCTCGGAAGAATCCTGTATGGCGGAGATGAAGGGCTTTATAGAGATTTTAGAGGAATTAAATATAGAAGTGTTACGCCCGGAAAGTATTCCCGCATTGAATCAGGTCTTTGCTCGTGATATAGCTTTCGTCATTGAGGATCAACTAGTACTTCCAAACGTCATTGAAGATCGTGCCAGAGAGGTTACTGCTATGGCAATTATAGAGGGAAATGTCCCATCGTCTAATATTATCATGATGCCCTCTGGTTGTTATGCTGAAGGAGGCGATGTTATCGTCCATAATCACCACGTCTTTGTTGGGGTAAGTAACAACGAGGCTTTCCAAACTTACAAGACGTCAAGGACTAACTACGCTGGTCTGACTTACCTGTCAGATGAATTTCCTGGAAAAATATTTAAAGGATTTGAGTTGTTGAAGAGTGACGTTGACCCTAGAGGAGGATCGCTTCATTTGGATTGTGCCTTCCAACCCGTGGGATGCGGCGCTCTATTAGTACCGCATTTGTTTAAAAATCAAGAGGATGTAGACTGGATACTTTCTTTTTTCGGAGCGGATAATGTATACCAATGCTCAACGGAAGAGGCTTATGCGCTCACTACAAACGTGTTTAGCGTAAGTCCTACCCAAGTAATAGTTGATGATTCTTTTATATCGTTAATGGATTGGCTCAGAACAAAAGGCATGAAAGTGTTCAAGGTCTCTTATAGCGAGATAGTTAAGATGGGTGGCCTTTTACGCTGCAGTACGATGCCCTTAAAAAGAGATTAAATGACTAAAAACGCTACAAATACAATTTTAATGATTCGACCTGCGCGCTTCGCAATGAATGTGCAAACTGCGGTTGATAATTTTTACCAAGACCAGGACGCCTCACCGGAAGGAGCCAA
>CAJJCK010000028.1 GCA_905182675.1 uncultured Cryomorphaceae bacterium
GCAGCAGATCACATACTTATGCCTAGAATAAAGGAGCTCTTTAAAAGACTATTTGAAAGACGCTTGTTGGTGCGTTTGGTTGGAGTGCGTTTCTCTCATTTGGTAGGAGGTGGTTATCAAATGAACATGTTTGAAGAGAGTCAAGAACTGAGTAATCTGTATAGCGCCATGGATCATATTCGACAGCGTTTTGGTGACCGTTCAGTTTTACGTGCAGTCTCCTTGGGGGCAAAAACCATTGGAAGAACAAACCCGTTTAATGGCGATCCACCACCACTATTAGCCAACAGGCATCAATAAGTAAAGTCATTAACCCTTCCCAAGGGTTTGTAGGTACGTAAGTGCACAAAACGCAGTTGAACAGAAGTTAAGTATATGGAATGCTATTAAATACGCATAGTTATTACAGTCTGCGGTATGGAGCACTGTCGCCTAAGGAGTGGATAGCATTTTTTAAACAGCAGTCCTGGGAAAACATGGCACTGACAGACATCAATACGACATCAGCTTGTATGACAGCGTTGTATCTATTGAAAGACGAACCTAAAAAGCACGTAGCAATAGGAGTTGACTTTAGAAATGGTATAGAGCAGTGCTATGTGGTACTGGCAAAAAATTGGGAAGGATTCCGTCAGATTAATGACCACCTGTCCTGGCATATTTCAAATAAGGTGCGTTTTCCTGTTCGGCCATCTGCTATAGAATTAAGCCATACATGGATTATCTATCCTTCGTGTAACAATATTGATCTAGAAGACCTGGCTAATAATGAGATGGTTGGAGTTTCTCCAGCTCTTGTTCACTCATTACATGTATCTAAGTGGAAGAATATCGAGCATAAGCTTGTAGCGATGCCTACAGCGACATTTAGAGGTAAGAGAGATTTTAATGCACATCGTCTTCTAAGGGCAATAGATAAAAACACCTTACTAAGCAAGCTCTCAAAGGAAGACCAAGCGTCAACAAATGATCTGTTTCATGACGAAGAAACCCTTCTTCAATTGTATTCACGCTATCCAGGGTTACTCAGAAACGCACAACAGATACTCGACTCCTGTCATATTGAATTACCGGATCAAGCATCATTGAATTTACAAACCTATACTGGCTCATCAAGCAAAGACCTGGACTTACTAAGAAAGCTTTGCTCAGATGGCTTGTCTTATAGATATCCGAAGGTTCACTTTAAGGTCAAAGAGCGTATTGAGAAAGAGTTAGACTTGATTGAAAAGAAGAGTTTTGTTTCGTATTTCTTAATCAATTGGGACATTGTTAACTATGCTCAGAAAAGAGGATATTTCTATGTAGGACGTGGGAGTGGAGCAAATAGTATAGTTGCTTACCTATTGAAGATAACAGATGTGGACCCCATAGAATTGGACCTGTATTTTGAACGTTTCATTAACCTTTACAGGAGTTCACCGCCGGATTTTGATTTGGATTTCTCATGGCGTAATCGCGATGATATTACACAGTATATTTTTAAACGATTTCCACATACTGCATTGCTTGCAACCTACCATACTTTCCAGTACAAGGCAGTAGTTCGTGAGCTGGGAAAAGTATTTGGCTTACCTAAGCATGAGATAGATCTATTGAGTAAGGGCAATAGCGGAAAATTGGACACGTTAGCACACCTAGTTTTCAAGTATAGTACCTACATACAAGGGTTTCCTAGTCATTTAAGTATCCATGCAGGAGGCATTCTTATTGCTGATCAAAGTATACATTACCGCACAGCGACATTTATGCCTCCCAAGGGATTTCCAACGACACAGTTTGATATGGTTGTAGCAGAGGATATAGGCCTGCATAAATTTGACATACTCAGTCAACGTGGTCTAAGTAAAATTCAAGATACTCTTGCTATAGTTCGGAAGAATCATCCCGGGAAAGAGTTGATAGATATACGTGATCTTCAAAGGTTTAAGGAAGATGAGAAGGTAAAACACTTACTGAGGAATGGATTAACAGTAGGCTGTTTTTATGTTGAATCTCCTGCAATGCGAATGTTACTCACAAAGCTTCGGGTAGATACCTATTTAGGGTTAGTAGCAGCGAGTTCTATTATTCGCCCTGGCGTAAGTAGTAGTGGGATGATGCGTGAATATATATTGCGTTTTACTGATTCATCTAAAAGAAAAGAAGCCCATCCGGTGATGTTAGAGATTATGCCGGAAACATTTGGAGTAATGGTCTATCAAGAAGATGTCATTAAGGTGGCTCACTATTTTGCTGGATTGACCCTAGGAGAAGCGGATGTCTTGCGCAGAGGTATGTCAGGTAAATTCAGATCTAGAGAAGCGTTTAAGCGAGTGGAAGAGCAATATTTCGAGAATTGTAAGACGAAAGGGTATTCGCTAGAATTGGCACAAGAAATATGGAGACAAATAGAAAGTTTTGCAGGTTATGCTTTTGCAAAAGGGCACAGTGCTTCCTATGCGGTTGAAAGTTACCAGAGTCTATATTTAAAAGCCCACTATCCATTAGAATATATGGTAGCAGTCATTAATAATTTTGGAGGGTTCTATAGAACTGAGTTCTACGTACACGAAGCTAGGAAAAACAAGGGCTGCATTGAGCCCCCTTGCGTGCAGAACGGAGATTATCCTACCGTTATTGATGGTAATCGTATTTATCTAGGCTTTATTCTTCTTCATAGTTTCGATCAGAAAACAGGGATAGAAATAGCGCATATACGCGAGGAGGGAGGTCCATTTGAAGATTTAACTGACTTTGTAGAGCGTGTTCCCATAGGTATTGAACAAATCACCTTACTTATACGAATAGGAGCTTTTAGATTTACCGGCACTTCTAAGCAAACATTATTATGGGAAGCGCATCATATGCTAAAGGGAAGGGTTAACAAAGACGTAGTGGCAGCACCGCTCAGCTTATTTAAAGGTACCATACAAACACATGATTATAAGGTGCCACTGTTGAATCAAACGCTTTTAGAATCTGCTTTTGATGAAATAGAACTTTTAGGATTTCCATTATGTAATCCATTTGAATTGGCAGATGAGCCCATGGAACTGGGGACTATGGCATCAGAATTATCTCAGAAGCTTGGACACTTTGTTGTTGTTTATGGTTATTTAGTCACGGTGAAAGACACGAAGACAGCTAAAGGTGATCGAATGAATTTCGCAACATTTATTGATTACAATGGTGATTTTTTAGACAGTGTGCATTTTCCAAATATCGCTAGTCAATTTCCTTTTCGAGGAAAAGGTTTATATAAGATTCAAGGGCGTGTTGCTGAAGAGTTTGGTTTCTATTCAGTTGAAGCTTCTGCATTATATAAGGTAGCCATGATGCCTGATCCTAGATATACTGATACTATAGCACGTTCAAGCGACAACTATAGTAAGTCATCGCAGAGCATGAAGCGGGGTATTAGCCAAACGAATACATCTGTGTAAGTGTCTAAACTATGGTGTATTTAAAATAACAATTTAACATAATGTATATTATGATTTAAAAATAACATGTACAAAAAAGAGCCCCAGTAAGTATACTGAGGCTCGATGCTATTATAAAAGAACTAAGTTATTCTCCTGCAGCTTCTAGAATAGTTTTCATATCAAGCGACTTTTGATAGTCACCTGTTTTACGATAAACTTCCATTAGTGCACGTACAATATCTAAATCGTCTCCTTTGAGCTCTAATGCTTTTTCAAAGTAACCGAGACTCGTCACAAAAATATCTTTCTGTTTCTTTTTTAAGGCATCATACTTGCGAGTTTCACTTAAACCTAAGCCATTCATTTGTTCTGAAATCTTATTGGCACGATCAATGAATACTAATCCACACATGTAGGTAGCATCGCTCAATGTTGGATCTATTTCAATAGCAGCTTGATACTCGGTTAATGCAGCATCAAGATCCTTAACCTCTGTTTGAAGAATGTTACCCTTTACAAAACGGTAAATCGCTTTCTCTGGGCTTTTCGCAATGGCCTCATCAAGGTTTGCTAAGGCACCATCATAATCTTTTTTGTCTAAAAAAGCTTGTAATTGAATATCTAGCAAGTCCTTGTTTTCAGGATACATAACGCGTGCTTCAGACAATGCTAAATCATACTTCTCCGTGTCTTCAAGTTTCTTGTAAGCATTAATTAAGCTTATATATACACTTGGACGGACGTCTTCACCAACTATAGGATCAACAGCTAAGCCAAGCTCAACATCTTTGGTCATTAATGCCTTATTTGCATATTGCTTTGGTTGATCAGTCGTTACATAGGTAGCTGTGTAAGTAATTCCTTTATAGCTCAAGTCCAGACAATCACGGAATGCATCAACACTAGCCTCTGTATTACCCGCCATACCAGCAATGATACCTGCATTAAAAAGAAGACCAGTGTCTAGTTGCGCAAAATCGCCTAACAGCTCATTTTTCTTAAGTTCATAAGCACTAATGTATCCGTTGTATGAGCTTTCGTAATCCTCTGACTCATAAGCAGCACCAGCAGCAACCAGATAGTTGTATGCAATATTGGGTACTTCATTTTTAGCGTCATCTGTATAACGAGGCTTGCTAGACGTGCTTTCAAATTTAATAAGATCAAGTATACTTCCAGCGGCAATATCGTTCGCATCAGCAGCCAATGCTTGAATTTCAGCATCAGGTGAGGCGGCAATTTTCAAATAAATCAGTGCCTTGTTGTAATAAAACTTAGAGAGTATTTTCTCCTTAATCTCACTTTGATTTTTGCCCTCAATAATAGTTGATGCTTCGTCAATAAAACCCTTAGCCTCAACAAACTCACTTCCCCTAAGTGCAATTATTGCACTAGTTACTTTTGGAGCTTCTTGTGCTTGAACAGACATTACTGATAAAGCGATAACGGCTACAATAAACTTCTTCATTGTTTCTACTCTTCTTTTATGGTTAACGTATTAGATCTTATTATACAGAACAAACACTGCGCCAATTATAAATTCTAGTTACTCCTCCACTCCATCTTCTTCTGACGAAGTTTGATTTTCATTGTTTTCAGTGCCTTCGAGGTCTCCTGAAGAACCCTCTACGACCCCTTCCAAACCTTCGATCTCCTCTTCTTCTTCTGAGGCAGGTACTTTCGCTATGGAGGCTATTTCATCATTAGTTCTCAAGTTGATCAAACGAACACCTTGAGTAGCACGGCCCATAACTCTTAAGGTATCTACGCCCATACGAATCATAGTTCCTTTCTTGGTAATGATCATTAAATCATCTTCATCATTAACCACTTTTAAGGAGACCAATTCACCGGTTTTCTCACTTACAGTAATGGTTTTAACACCCTTGCCACCACGGTTAGTAATTCTATAATCATCCAACGAGGAACGTTTACCGTACCCTTTTTCACTCACGACCATGACATCAAATCCATCACCTTCTTTAACGACGATCATACCAACTACTTGATCAATTTCTGAATCTACAGTTATCGCACGAACACCCGATGCGTTACGTCCCATGGAACGAACTTTATCTTCAGAGAAACGAATGGCTTTACCACTACGTAGAGCCAACATAATATCTTGCTCTCCATTGGTTAGTCTTGCTTCTAAAAGAGTGTCACCCTCACGAATAGTAATAGCATTGATGCCATTTATGCGTGGCCTACTATAGGCTTCTAATGGGGTCTTCTTAATGATACCCTGCTTGGTACACATGACGATGTGGTGGTTATTAATATACTCCTCATCTTTCAAGTTGAGAACATTAATAAAGGCCAACACCTTGTCATCCTGAGGTATATTAATGAGGTTTTGAATGGCTCGACCTTTACTTTGTCTAGAGCCTTCAGGAATTTCATAAACACGCATCCAGAAACACCTTCCTTGCTCGGTGAAAAACAGCATGTATTGGTGGTTCGT
>CAJJCK010000029.1 GCA_905182675.1 uncultured Cryomorphaceae bacterium
CCCATGAGTAAGTAAATTATTGCCTATCCAATGACAACTCTCTAGGGTGCGCAGGCTCGTTGTACCAACGGCGAACTTAGCCCCAAGGTGGTTCAAGTATTGCTGTATCCAAGCCCGTGTGACTAGAATCTCCTCGGCATGCATGTCATGGGCATTGATGTCTCCTTCGCTGAGTGGTTTAAAGGTACCTGCGCCAACGTGTAAGGTTAGTTCCATTCGCTCGTGGCCAAGCATATTCAATCGTTGAAACACTTCTTCAGTAAAATGTAATCCTGCAGTTGGAGCGGCCACAGATCCGTTATTTTCGGCGTAGACCGTTTGGTAGCGGTCAATATCATTTACTTCGGCCTCCCTGTTCATATATGGGGGAAGGGGTATCTTACCTGCTTGTTCTAAAATGACTGAAAATGAAGTGTCTGTTCCCCACTCAAAAAGGATAACGAAGACGTTTCCTAGACGTTCTTTTCTGTGAGCCTTGAGAACGATTCCGCTCGGAAGGTCTAGTTGTAAAGCTTGGTCTTTCCATTTCTTAAGGTTGCCAATTAGGCATTCGAAAAGCACGGAACCTTGTGCATTCATGCTTTCTTCGACACTCTGTTTGTGCGGCGTTAAGCAGAAAATTTCTATAGGTTTGGCTCCATCGGTTTTAACGAAATGCAAACGGGCTTTTATGACACGCGTATTGTTGAAGATTAACTGACTCTCGCTGGGAATTAGTTCTGGTAAATCTTTAAATAGCCTGTCTTTTATTTTTCCGTCAAAGACGAGCAGCTTACTTTCGTCTCTCTGCTTCAATGGATAAGTGGCTATGCGTTCTTCCGGCAAGTGGTATTCAAAATCCGATTTCTTCATGTTACATTGCTAAACAGATACAAATTTAAGGTTCGCTACTTTAGCAAAGCGAAACAATCTTGAATGAGCAAGCGAATAATAATTTCCACTACCAACGATATTGCCACTGACAACAGGGTAAATAAGGTTGCTTTGTTGCTGCTTAGTCTTGGCTATCAAGTCCATTGGATAGGAAGACTACTGCCTGGTTCATCAGACTTGAATCTGCCTTACGAGACCTCAAGGATGCGATTATTTTTTAAAAGTGGTGGGTTGTTTTATGCGGAATTTCAAATTAGGTTGTTTTTTAAGTTACTCACCAACAGGCCAGAGATGTTGCTGTCTAATGATTTAGACACGTTGTTGCCTAATTTTTTGATAGCTCGACTCTTTAGAATCCCCCTGGTATATGATTCTCATGAATATTTCTGTGGAGTTCCGGAAATTCAAGGACGTTGGGTAAAGAAGATATGGCTAGGTCTGGAACGGTATATTTTCCCCAGACTTGAGCACGTTTGGACGGTCA
>CAJJCK010000030.1 GCA_905182675.1 uncultured Cryomorphaceae bacterium
AATCTGAGAAAAGAGTTTGATGTGCGGCGCAATGGTCGTTCAGATAAACCAGCTTTGAGTCTTGCGCAACTTTCAAATTTTATGGAAGGCAAATACCATGGCTATCTTAAGAAGAAGTACGAGCTAAAAACTGGTTTTCAGTTAAATTGGGTCGGGAACAAAAATCTACCTGAAACAGGAATACTACCGATTATTCCAGATTATGCCTCTCTGGAATATGGTTTTTTTGCGATTGTATCAAAAGTTTTTAATCGAACAACGTTTGATCTTAGTGCCCGATATGACTGGAATAAAAGAAACGTTGCTACCATTTCAACAACAATACCTAGAGAAATCATCAGGTATCAAGATAGCTATCAGAACATCAATTTAATGGGAGGGGTGAATCACGCATTTACTAAAAATTGGCGCATCTCTTATAATATTGGACAGTTATACAGAAATCCAGAAGTGAATGAACTCTATAGTAATGGACTGCACCAAGGTGTTAGTGGTATTGAGCGTGGAGATCCAACACTCCAAGTAGAGCGATCAATAAAAAACACACTTTCTCTTCATGGTAAGTCAAAAAGTAAATTATCCTTAGACGCTTCGTTCTACATCCAGCATATAGACAATTATATTTTTCTAAATCCACAAGATGAAATTAGATTGACCATACGTGGGGCTTTTCCTGTCTTTGCCTATGAACAAACTGATGCTCGACTACTAGGGTATAACGTAACAACGAGTTATCAAGCAACTAAACGAATCAAGATAATAGGCAATTATAGTTTCCTCGACGGTTTTGATAAATCCAACAGCATGCCTTTGGTTTATATGGCCCCTAATAATCTTTACACGTCCTTTAACTACCAAATCCCTGAGGTGTTAGGACTAAAAAACATGGAACTTGAAATCAACAGTAGATTTGTCTTTGAGCAAAAAAACATACTTCCGTCGCAAGATTTTTTAGCACCTCCCGCGTCCTATAACCTGTTAGGTTTTAAAATATCGGCTGATAAGAATTTTAAAACCCTTAGATTAAAGTTTTTTATTAGAGCCGAAAACGCTCTTAATACCTCGTATCGAGAGTACTTAAATCGTCAAAGATATTTCGCAGACGATTTAGGATTGAACGTTATAACGGGCTTAAAAGTATCATTCTAATGAATATCCTAAGTATGCAGGAGAACAATTATTTAACAGAACTATTAAGAGATAGAAAACTGAAGGTAACCTCTAAGCGCTTAGAGGTCTTAGGCGTTATAAAAGAACATTCGAGTGCGATCTCTTATTCGGCTCTCCAAACTTCCCTTCATGACTTTGACCGCGTTACCCTTTACCGTACTATTCACTCACTTATCGAAAATGGGATTATTCACAAAGCATTGACTGAAGAGAATGAGACTTTTTACGCTTTGTGTAGCACCACCTGCACCTCGGCTAGCCATATTCATAAGCACATACATTTTAAATGTGTAGAATGTAATGGAGTAACTTGTGTAGAGTCAGTTCATCCCATACAATTATCGATAGTAGGCTATTCTATTGAGAATGTAGAAATAGAAGCTAGAGGTAGTTGTGCTGCCTGTAAAAACTGATACGGCTCAAGTCAGGAGTTAAATTAAATCCCTTCTACAAAACGCTTAAACACTTCTTTGTGAAGATCTAAGTTCATATTTGGTGAAAGTGCTACTCTTGCTATATAGTCTTTGTCTCCTTCTTTGGTCGTGCCTTGCGTCGAGGTTGCAGGAATGGTCCAATAACATCCATTTAATTGCCCATAACTAACACAATACTTGCTTTCACTAGGTATTTCAGTAATCATGAGATTGATCAACTTATGATTTAAGTCTCTCTTGTAAGACTCTTTTTCTTGATCCGTATCCCCTTGAGTTGGTAGGTCTAATGAGAATACGGAAGGTGTAAAACCATGCTCTGCCAATTCCTGTGAAACAAAATTAATTTTAGCTTCAGGTAGTGTCTCCTGAATGAAATTTACAAAGTCACGTGTATTGATGTAAGCATCTTTGATTCTTTGGTTCATAGATGGCAGCTGTTGTGCCAATATCTGTGTCTGAAGGCTCGTTGCTTCGTTATCACTAAGCTTTAGATGCAGCTCTATTTTCTCCATTAATGCGTCCGTATTTTTATTGCCTACACAATAGCCGGCAGTGCATTTTCCACCGCTTGGAAACTTGGAACCACTTGCATAAGAAATGGCACGGATTTTAGAAAGTATCTCTCCTTCCCCTAGGAAGTGAACATTAGGACAAAATGTTTGATCCAAAATAAACACAGGATCAATCGCAACACCGCCATTAGCCGTATTACGTTCCTTGCTTAACACTGCTTTTAGATCCATTAAATTTGGAACTTCTACCCTTGGGTTAGTTGGAATCTCAGCAATGATATAAGGAACATCGTCCGTGGCGGCCAGTGAAGTCAATATAGAGTCAATACTTTGAACCATGTTTTGCCCTCCGTCAACGTGGAGATCTAAGACTTCTACATGATCGAAGCAAGCTGCGACACGACGGGCTTGATCATTTGTTCCACCATAACAGTTTGGGGGTACTATAATTTTGATGTTTTTCCCCGGATGCTGTTCAGATGCATCGTGAATTAGCCCCATCATTATTGCGTACTGAATGGATAAACCACTGGATCCTATGACTGCTTTAGTTGGAGTGCCTGTGATACTTTTAATAGACTCTAAGACCTGTGCCTTATGAGTCTCAAAAGCGTTACGATCCATCTCAATGGAGGATGTTTTGTTAAGATTTCGCAACGTAGCCAGACAATTAGCCGGCGTCATAGCAATAGACTCTCTTCGACGTACATGTTGTATATCAGATATGTAGCGTTCATTATGTGCGCCATTTACGGATAAAACGCTACCTGTATGGGGATGTATGGTGATAAAAAAGTCTATGCTAGGTGTAAGATCTAACGTATAAAGATCTTCTTGCTGCGTAATAAAAATGGTACTTCCGTGGAATACAGGAATCTCGCTAACATTGTTAACGTACTTTAAATCAAAAGTATATCCATATACATTTCTAAGTATATGGAGGTCTAGTGCATCTGGTAATTCACCGGAATAGGTGATCAACGTGTCTTTACCTTCTAATAAATTAGCTCTTAGAATACCTAAAACAGGAATTGTTTTGGAGGAAAAGCTGATGATGTTGTTTGGATCTAGGCTGTTCAAACGCGCAATTACCCATTCTAGTACACAAGATAGTGGATGACCTAGTCGGATATAATCAAAGGCAGTAGGTAATGCGTTTAGTGCTGATGTCTCAGAATTTAGATCATTAAATAAGTGCTCGAAATGCTCTAAGAATTGAACTTTAGCCAATTGCTCATCATAAATATCTAACCGATGGGTAGTTAGGTTTAACCAGTCATCAGGCATGTTTTTTAGGACTTCGCCAATATAATTAAGTACGCTATTTTCTTTCATAATCATCGTTTGTAGAGTGATCGAACATAGACATTAATGGAATGTCATTAGTGGGTGCTCTGATGTTAGCGTACCTCTTTTACTTGTGTAAATTTTATACCTAGGCTTTGTTCATACGTGTGCAGAGTTCTGTACTCGTAAGAGTTCACAAAGCACATAGAAACGCCTTCTTTACCTGCACGTGCGGTTCTGCCACTGCGATGTGTATAATATTCGTCACTTTCTGGTAGTTGGTAATGGGCAACGAAGCTGAGATCAGAGATATCAATACCACGTGCAGCGACATCTGTAGCTACAAGAACGCGCAAACTTTCGTTTTTAAAGGCGCGCATCACTTTATCACGTTCTTTCTGAAGTAGATCACCATGAATGGCATCTGTTGCAATGTTTTTCGCAATCAATTGAAGGGAAAGCCTTTTGGCCGCCGCCTTTGTTTTACAAAAGATCACTCCTCTGTTTTCTTGCTCCGATTTTAAAAATTGCTGTAATGCATATAATTTATCTGAGTCTTCACAGATTACGTATTGATGTGAAATTTTATTATTAACGATGTCGCCATGCTTAACTTCAATGCGCAGAGCATCTTCCGCGAGGTGTTCCGAAATAATTTCTTGGATCCCATGAGGTATGGTCGCGGAGAATAGCCACTTGTTTTCAACAGCAGGAAGAAAACTCAAAATCTCATCTAATTCCTTTTTAAAACCCATGCTGAGCATCTCGTCAGCTTCATCTAACACTACGGTTTTAACAGCACTCAAATCTACTGCCTTACGTTGAACTAAATCGATCAACCGGCCTGGTGTCGCGACGACAATGTGTGTGGTGCGTCTCAAGGCTATCATTTGTCGTTCTATGTGCTCTCCGCCATATACTGATTCAGTAAATATTTTATCAGAATACTTTGTGAATTTGAATAGTTGCTTGGCAACTTGTTGGGCCAATTCTCTTGTGGGACAAAGAATTAAGCCTTGTACTGCGCCCATAGTATGGTCTATCTGCTCCAATAAGGGCAATCCAAATGCAGCGGTCTTCCCTGTGCCTGTTTGAGCTTGAGCGACAACATCTGTTGCTCCATCCAATAATACGGGAATGACTTCAGCCTGGATATAGGTCGGTTCAATTATATTTAATTCGGTAAGTCCTTTTACAAAGCTTGAACTGATACCTAATTCTCGGAAGTTTTTCAAAATAGTTGGGCTAATAATGTCATCAAAGGTACACCAAGCGATCGACTGTCAACCTTGCGCATAAGTCCAATTAATAAGTATCTACTAAGCTGGTCACATTGAGTTTGACTCGGAATGATTTGAGATCTGCTAAATCATCTTTCTTAACGGTGATAGTTTTCGTGGTGTTCGGAAGCATATCAAAATAATTATCTGAAAAATTCAAGCCAGACCCTGCTGAAACGAAAACATTTTTAGCCAGCTTTTGCGTTCGTATTACAACCTGGAAATGATCTTGAAGCTCGTTAACCTCATAAGAGATTTGAGGCGTTGGTAGATCTAAATCCTTGAAAGCTGTTAAATAGACTATTTTTTCGGAAATCACTTTTTTACCATCGAATGGAATGAATTGGGCCTCCAAAAGCATATTCTGGCCATCAGGATGGTCTGAAAACGAATCTTTAGGTACAGTAAAGTACAGGTTAGAGGAATTCGCTTTTACCACCAGTTGTTTTCCCCATTGTGCCATCACATTTCCGTGAAAATCTATCAAGCGAATATTCAGGCTACCGGGCAGGTCTTGCAAAGTATCTGATATGACGTAAAAATCAATATTGTCCTGATTGTTTTCCGTACTGATCAACAGGTTTTGAAACGATTTTTTTGCAGCATATTGCGATGCTTTCCACGTGCCATAGTAATCTATACTGGACCAGGATGCTACGGGCCAACAGTCATTAATTTGCCAATAAAGACTGCCCATACAACGGTCTCTATTTCTTCTGTGGGCTTCAATACCAATAGTAATACCATGTGCTTGTAATAATTGGCTCACGTAAAGGAAGCTTTCAAAATCCTTTGGCTTACGGTAATCCCTCAGCAAATACTCTTCAATGGTTTCATTGCCTATACTGGACCTTTGATGCGATTTCATTACTTCGGAATAGATGTCATATTCCTGTGGAAGTGTATATTTCTTCACCGTAGATAATGCCGGAAATGATTGAAAACCATACTCTGACATAAAGCGTGGTATCTCTGTGTTATAGTTCTCAAAAGGCTTTTTACCCCACCATACCCACCAATAATGGGCGTCTCCTTTGTCCATAGATTCATCTTTGCCAAAGTCACTACCCGGTGAAGAAGGCCAATACGCTCGGGTTGGATCATAGGCAGCTATGACTTCAGGTAACAGCGTATGGAAGAGATCATCATAGGATTTCCACAGGACATCCACCACGTCCTGTGACTGTTTATTTGCTACATCATCCTTCCAGCCCCAGTTTTCCCAGGCTTGTATTATTTCGTTATTTCCGCACCATAAGGCAATGGAACTGTGATTTCTCAGTCTCTTCACATTTTGTATGGCCTCTTGTTTTACATTCTCCAGAAAAGCTTTGTCTCCGGGATACATGGCACAGGCAAACATGAAATCCTGCCAAACTAGCAGCCCTTTTTCATCGCATAATTGATAAAACTCGTCACTTTCATAGACTCCGCCTCCCCAAACGCGAATCATGTTCATGTTGGCCTGCTTCGCAGAGGATAAAATATGCTCATAATTCTCGGTTTTTGCTCGAGGCAAAAAGACGTCTTGTGGGATATAGTTCGCCCCTTTCATAAAGACGGGATACCCATTAACCTTAAAATAAAACGACACGCCCATGCTGTCTGGCTCTCGGACTAATTCTAACGTACGTAGACCAATGTTATGCCATTTACGGTCTACATGACCGCCAGAGGTCAACTTAGCTTCTACTTTATATAAAATTTGCTCGCCCATTCCGTTAGGCCACCAACGCACGGGTTTTTCGATTTCAAAAGGGATCTCAAGTTGGTTTATTCCGCCTGTGAGTGAAGTCTTAACTGTTTTTACTCGCTCGTCATTAACAAACAATTCTACTTCAGCTGTTTTTCCATTAAACGAGGCGTCAACTTCCATAAATGCCGTCAAGTGTGCTTTTTTGCCAATACTGTCCTGCTGGATAAATAAATCGTCAATTTTATGGTGGTCCCAGCTCCGTAGTTTTATTGGTCTCCAGATTCCTGAACTTACAAGCCTAGGGCCCCAGTCCCAACCAAAATGGTAACCCGCTTTGCGGGTAAAGACACTCACTTTTTTCTGTTGCTCTACTTTGCCAATCACAGATAAATCGTTGCCAGAAACAGGTATGACAAAACCATTAGTATCATATTTCTCTATGCCTATTTTGATGGGAGAATCAAATACTATATGTAGCTTATTAATGCCAATTGTCAGTAGGTGCTTTACCTCTATCGCGTAGCTCCGAAACATATTATCCGTTTGGAGTATCAGTGTGTCATTCAAGTAAATACTACTATAGGTGTCTAAGCCTAAAAAGTCGAGTGCGATGTGTTGTTTCGATAGGTCTTTTTCGGTAAGGTTAAAAGTCGTTTTATACTCCCAATCTAACTTATCGATCCATTGTACGTCGTGTTCATTCAGTCTGTAATAAGGATCCTCTATTTTACCATTAGACAACAAGTCAGTATGTACTGTGCCTGGAACAGAGGCTTTTGCCCAAAGGGTATCCTTGCGACTTTTAAAAAGCCAATCGGTGTTTAATTCGATTTCAGAAACAGCGTCATCAACACGACAACCCCCTAAGCAAGTCAAGACTAATAGTCCCAACAGCAGTGGTTGGAGAATTCGTTTAATCACAATTGGGTACATCTGTTCCATTGAAGTCAATTCCTTAGGCACCGGGGTTTATAAAAACCCAAAAGCACTACTTAACCTTTACTGCATTAGTGTATGATTGAATTCCTCCCACAATTGGTAATGTGAGGGTTGTTGCATCCAAGTCAACCTTAAGTTCAGTTCCTGGCTCAGGCCATAGTGTAAATTCTTTATCACTAGAAAATACCATGAGACCTATTTTTTGGCCCTTAGGGATTATCTGATCATCCGGCATTAAATCAAAATTGACCTCATAAAACTGACCAGCTTCTAAGGGTTCACTTTGGGTTATTGAGTGATGATTTTGAGGATCTGCCCAGCCTCGCGTGATGATATTATCGGTCATCTTTGACCTCCGTCCTTCCGTCCAGGGAAGTGAAACCAGCCAAACAGAGAGATTTGCCGCGGGCTTGCTACTAGAAAGGGTTATAGACACCTTAGCTGTACCTGAAATATGAACAGCTTCTGTCAAAACAGGAGTTACATAGAGCAATCTGTGGTTGGTTATTTCTGCTTGCGCCAGTGAGGTACCTGAAAAAGAGTAATTATCCACCAATTGCTCAATTCCTTGAAGTTTTGACTCCTCGATTCGTAGCATTCCAGTTTTAGGGGCACCCTTAGTCAAGTATAGTTGTACCTCTTCAGCCTCAGGATTCGGATATTCTTGATAAGGTGTAGGGTTGTCTCTAGTGTCATTTTCACGCACTATCCATGCTCTAGCGTCTTGCTCAACCCCATTTTCTATACCATGTAAATATCTCGTAAACCATCGATTCATTAAGATCATTGGTGGTGGTCCACCATGTCCGTTTTGGTGGTAGTATATTTGAGTTGGTAGGCCCTTTTCTTTCGCTGCTTTGTATATCCTGTAACTGTGTTCAGGCATCACATTCCAGTCGTTAAATCCATGGGACATTAACATGGCTGCTTTCATTGGCTCCATGTCATTTAAATAATCTCGTCCAGCCCAGAAATCATTATAATCGCCGGTAATTCTGTCCATGCCATTCTTCATTTCTGTATCTCTAACGGTAGCATTGTTGAATGCACGTTTAGATTCATCTCCACTATGAATGAATTCGTAGAGGACATCAATATCCTCCCCTAAATATCCTCCGGGAGATCGCACTAAACCGTTCGAGCGATAGTAGTGATAGTAGGAAGTGTTAGGGGCTATAGGAATAATGGCCTCTAGACCAGAAACTCCTGTAGTTGCCGCCGCCAAAGGGATGGTGCCATTATAGGAGGTGCCGGTCATTCCTACTTTTCCTGTGGACCAAAACGCAACTTCAATTTCATCGCCATATGGCGACGTATATCCTGGTTTACGGCCACATAACCAGTCGATTACAGCCTTAGGTGCTAACGATTCGTTGTCTCCGCCCACTGTAGGTGCTCCTTGTGACAAACCTGTCCCAGGAGAAGAGGAGTGTACAACGATGTAACCACGGGGCACCCATTTATTGATGTGAGAATTTGAAATAATGGGCCTTTTACCAGTTCTAACAACCTCAGGATGTAGGTGGTCTTTTCCAGCAACGCCTAGCTCATGCTTTACGTCCCAGAATAAACCTTCAACAGGAGCGGCTACTCCAGCAAAATAGGGACTGGATACATAGATGACGGGCAACTTTAGCCCTTCGCTATCTGTTTGATACGGCCTGGTCACGGCAACATGCATACGATCTAATTTTCCGTCGCCATCGGTATCAAAATCTGCTTCAACCCATAAATCATGACGAATCCACTTTTTAGAATTCTTAAACCCAGGAACGATCTGCGCCTCACCATCTTTAAAAACCGGAATGGATTTTTTCGCTCTTTGCGCATGTACGGTGATTGTGGGAATTATTATAAGCGATATAAGGAAGAGTAACTCAGTCAGTTTTTTCATAACAGCTTTTTTAATGATGGCCAAATAGTATCTGTTTTAAAGTAGTTCTTGCTGTGGTCGTATATCCACGGCCATTACCTCCAAAGAGGTGGTTCCACGATAATAGTTCAAGGTAAGGGATACTAGGGCATCAAAGCTTTTCCCTTCCGCAAAATCGGTAGCTAAATGCCCCTGACCAAACGCGATCCCTGAGATGGATGGACCGCCGCTGGCATGTTTTATATGAAGTTTAAGATGAGAGGAGTCGCTGCCTACAGCTTTTGTTTTTCCTGCATCAATGAGGTCTTTCAGTAAGAAAACAGGCGTAGGGTTTTCAGGGCCATGAGGCTCTAATTGAACCATTATTTTATGAAACCGATCATTGAATTGAGAAATATGAGCCTGGGCATCATACAGAATCTCGGGGACTAACTGCTCAGGTTTCAAGTGTGCTTTACAATAATTCTCAAAAGCTTTTTTAAATTGAGGGAGCTGGCTTTCATGCATGGTCATTCCTGCAGCATATTTATGGCCTCCAAATTGAATCAAATGCTGCTCACAGGCACTCAGTGCTTCATAAAGATCAAAGTCTGTAACACTCCGTGCACTGCCTGCTAGTTGATCACCACTTTTGGTAAGAATGATGGTTGGTCGGTAGTGGTGCTCCACTATTTTACTAGCGACAATACCTACAACTCCCTTGTGCCAACTAGGATCATAGAGCACATTTGAGTGGGGATATAGCTCCGTATCTAACTGTTCTTTCGCCTGCTCAAATATTTCGCCCTGTGCAGCTCTACGGTCGGTGTTAAAAACATGAATAGCAGCTGCTAATTCCTGTTGCTCTTCTTTTTCCTTAGATCGTAAAAGTTCTACTGCTCGAAGGCCACTTTCCATTCTTCCTGCTGCATTAATTCGAGGACCTAGCGTGAAGCTCAGGTCTCGGA
>CAJJCK010000031.1 GCA_905182675.1 uncultured Cryomorphaceae bacterium
ACGGCAGCGAATTATTACTTCAACAACCGCAGGTACAAGAAGGTGGTGCAATGGCTTGGTGCTATTGATGCAGCGGATGTTACAAAAGCATTTCGTAGTGAGTATTACTTCAAGTTAGCTTACAGTCAGTTGATGATTAAGGATGTCGAAAAAGCACGCAATTTGTTTTTTCAAGGAGCCGAATATAAAGGAGAATACCAGAGCCATCACCGTTATTACTACGGGCACATTGCTTATCAAGCGGAGCAGTATTCTACAGCCATGGCACAGTTTAAGCTTTTGATCGGCGACGAGAAATTCGGCGGTGTTGTACCTTACTACTTAAGTCAGATCTATTACAAAACTGGAGATATCGAGGAATTACTTCGTGTGGGGGAATCATTGCTTTCTCAAGCCGTGCCAAGCCGTGCGGCTGAAGTAGCCAAATTAATAGGAGAGGGGTACTATCAGAAATCTAATTGGCTGCAAGCAGTATTATATTTGGAGAAACACAAGGAATTGGGTGGAAAATTAGATATCCATGACCACTATAAACTAGGATTTGTATTGTACAAAACACGCCGGTATTCTGAGGCTATTCAAGAGTTTAGTAAAATTGATAACCGTGGAGATGCTTTAGGTCAAAGTGCATTCTATCACTTGGCAGATTGTTATTTAAAAGTTGATAAAAAGACTGAGGCACAAACAGCGTTTTTTAAAGCGAGCCAAAGTGGAGACGATATTCGATTGAGAGAAGACGCGTATTTCAACTATGCGAAATTGGCCTATGACAGCAGCACTCCCTTTGAGCAGCCACTTGACATCTTTAAGGAATTTCTTCAAAAGTATCCAAACAGCAAACACCGCCAAGAGGCTAACGAGTTTTTAGCGAATTTATATTTAAACTCTAAGGACTATCAAAATGCGTTAAAAGCCATATCGGCTGCAGGTTTAGAGCAACCAACTATGCAAGGAGCCTATCAAAAAGTATCTTATTTCAGGGCTGTCCAGCACTTTAATGCCATTCAGTATGATGCAGCGAAAAAACTCTTCTTGAAATCCCTGGAATATCCTTTGAATAATGTGTATTCTGCTCTGGCCCATTATTGGTTAGCGGAAATCGCTTTTCGTGCTGATGACTTTGAGGGAACGTTGGTGGAGTTATCTAAGTTTCAAGCAACACCTGGGTCAGCCACGTTGAGTCAATATAAAAGAAGTCTTTACAGCAAGGCTTATGCACATTTTGCTAAAGAGAATTACACTAAATCAGCCACGGCATTTCGCCTCTTTTTAGGCCAGCAAAAACCAAATACAAAGCTGGCGAATGATGCGGAATTACGTCTGGCAGATTCGTATTTCATGACTGGGCAATATGGTAATGCTATTAATTATTATCAAATCTACTTGGGTCGGAATGTTCCTGATGCGGATTATGCGAGTTTTCAGCAAAGTTTGTGTTTTGGACTAGTTGATGAGTCGGAGAAGAAGGCACGTTCCTTAGAACAATTGGTTAAGCGTTATCCTAACTCGGTTTATGCTACAGATGCCTATTTCGAATTAGGAGAGACTTACATGAAAATGGATCAAAACAACCAAGCAGGCCAAATCTTCACTTCGTTTATTGCGGATTACCCTAAATCTAGATTTATTAAGAATGCACATATTGCGTTAGGTTTGATTTATCGGATTCAAGGTAATGGCGAGGATGCATTGATCGCGTTTAAAAAAGTAGTGGAAGATTACCCAAACACTTCTGAAAGTAGAGAGGCTCTTGGGTTAGCTAAAATTCAATATTCAGAGTTGGACCAGCTCACGGATTATGTGGATTGGATTCAAAACCTTACGGGTACGGAAATAGGTCAGGGTCAGTTAGATTCTACCCTATACAATGGCGCTTATGACCGTTATAGCTTTGGTGATTATCCTGCGGCACTAAAGGGAATGCAGGATTACCTTTCTAAGTTTCCAGACGGGATCTTCAGGGTGCCTGCAAATTATTACTTAGCGCAATGTGCTTTCAATGATGGCCAAGACAGTATTGCCCGTGAAGCCTATGAATTTGTAGCGTCTTCTGGAGAGTTAAGCTTTCGAAAACAAACGGTAGAACGACTGGCTAGTTTATTTTATGCAGAACAAAACTTTCAAAAGGCGTTTTTCTATTACCAGCAAGTATTAGGGTTAGTGGGTAATGCTGATGAGGGTCGTAGGGCTCGTCTAGGCCTGATGCGTTGTGCAAAGTCATTACAAAACACAGCGGTAATTCTTCAGTATGCAGAAAGCTTATTACAGGATGAAGGGCTCCCGGGTGATTGGAGAACAGAGGCCTTGCTCAATGCAGCGCGAAGCGCCTTTGAGTTGGGTGACAGTGCTCATGCTAAACTGTATTTTACTCAGGTGAAAAACGAAGTTAAGGGCGAGGCCCAGGCTGAAGCTTCCTATGTACTCTCCGAGTTTGACTGGGTTACAGGAAAGTATCAGGCGTCTAACGATCAGATATTTTGGATGATAGATAATTTACCGTCTTATCCAAAATGGCGTTGGAAGTCCTTGATTCTAATGGCTAGAAACTATGCTGGACTTGGTGATGATTTCCAAGCGAATTACACATTGGACTTCGTTATTGATAATGCAGATATTGAAGATTACTCCGCAGAAGCGCAAGATTACAAGTCTGAGTTAGCTCTGCAGCGTGAAAGAGAGGCTCAGCAGACGGTTGGGGTGGACAGCTTGAGTATGGATGAATTCCTTCAAGAAGAAGGGGATGAACTGGATGATTAATTTCCTAATGAAAGCATTAAAAGATATGAGAACTAAATATATATTGACATTACTAGTTCTGATTGGTGGCCAATTAACAATGTCCGCACAACAGGAGACAGGAGAACAGGTAAAGAGTGTAGAGATTCGCGTTGTAGAAGATTACAAAGCTCAGGTTCGGAGTGCACATAAGATATCTGAACAACCTTCGTTTGAAGATACTACTTCGGCAAAATTGTCTGTGAATGTTCGAATTCAGCCAAAGGCAATGATCTTAGAGTTTACACCTGAACCTATTCCCTCCATTCGGTTGGGACGTGTTAAACTACCTAAACTGCCTACTCAAAAGGTCAGTCTAGGTGGTGGTAATTATGCAGGTACCTATGCCAGTTTCGTGCTGTCTTCTCCCAGGTCAAAAAAGAATGTATGGGGTGTACGAGCTTTACATGAGGGTACTTTGAGCGGGGTTGATGGAATAGATTACGCTAACCAGCCAGCGTATGACAATGAAGTACTCGCGGATTTCCAGCGTGCTACAAAAAACTGGAATTTTAAAACACAGTCTCTGCTCAAGGCGGATTATGTTTCATTTTACGGGGCCAATTCAGTCTTAACAAACCCACTTGATTCTGTGCCTGGTGTTTGGCAGCAGCAATATGGTCTTTCTCAGCAATGGTTGCGCACGAGCAACCCAACGAGTAAGGTCTCTGCCATGTACAGGTCGGGTGGTGCGGTCTATAACTTTACACATGCAGGATTAAATACCTTCGAACATTTAGTTAAAACCGCGCACAAATTTGAGCTTTATGCAGATGATAAAACAGTGTTTTTAGATCTTGGATACCAATTCTCTGACTACAACGGATGGGCGCAAGATTCAGGATCTTCACAATACCATAATTTCAGTATATCTCCGATTACCAGCGGTAAAAATGGAATTCTTACCTATGAGTTTGGTTTGAATTTTTCCGGTACCCAGAGCAACGGACTAGATAGTAACTCTTTTGAGTTTTATGTTTTTCCAAGGATCAATCTACAGGCAGAGCTCCTACGCAGAACCTTAGCTATTTATGGTGGTTGGGACGGATTAGTAGAGCAAAACACCCTTCAAAGTCTGGTGTCTAACTCACCCTTCCTGAGCATGAACCAAGAGTTACGTCTATCAGGTCAGAACAGGGGTTATGTGGGGATGCAAGGAGCGCTTGTAGGTAAGTTGCAGTATCGAGTGGAAGGTGCCATGACCTTTATCAATGATGCCGTGGTATTCACACGGGACTCAACGCAAGAACTAGTCTCTGTGGGTGATGCTCAATTAGCTGCTTTGCAGGTTGGATACGCGAATAATGTTGTGCAGACCAGTGTAAGGGGAGAATTAAATATCCCATTAAAATCCTTTACAGGTAGTGCTTATGCCCAGTTAAATGCATTCTCTGGTGATGATTATATAGGTAGAGAAGGTCGAGTTTTAGGAGCGATGATCAGCTATAGACTCAACGAGCTTAGTGTAACTTCAAATTTAAAATATGCTGGCGGTAGATCCATGGAAAACGGATATTCTTTAGATGATTATACGGATTGGAGTGCCACTATTCACTACGAAATTAATACAAACCTGAGTGTCAGTCTTAGAGGTTATAACCTACTCAATCAGCGTTATCAAATGTGGGAGGGTTACTACGTTCGTGGAGCTAGAGGACTATTCATTTTAAATTACCAATTCTAGTTTTAACACAGTCTTTAATGTCCTGAATATGTTAATAAACATGTTGGTAAGTGGATCTTGCTTTCAGGCCTCTTTAGTCGCTTTATGGAGCCCTAAAAGTTATCTTTGATAGGATAGCATTAAAGCGCAACACTCAACCAAATATGAGCGAAGAGCAAAAGAACTATGACGGCGGGTCTATTCAGATACTTGAAGGACTAGAAGCCGTTCGAAAGCGTCCTGCCATGTACATTGGCGACATAGGCGTTAAAGGTCTCCACCACTTGGTGTATGAGGTCGTAGATAACTCTATTGATGAAGCATTAGCAGGTCATGCTAATGACATCTACGTAACCATTAACGAGGATGACAGTATCACCGTTAAAGATGATGGTCGTGGTATTCCAACTGACATTCACCCGAAAGATGGTAGATCTTCTCTTGAAGTAGTAATGACGGTACTTCATGCAGGTGGAAAATTCGATAAGGATTCCTATAAAGTTTCTGGAGGTTTACACGGTGTAGGTGTTAGTTGTGTGAATGCACTCTCCTCTATGCTTCATGCTGAGGTGCACAAAGATGGTAAGGTACATGAGGTAGAATTTTGTCGCGGTGCGGCGAAATATCCTACTCGCGAAATAGGTACCACAGATTACCGTGGAACTATTGTAACCTTCAAGCCAGATCACGAGATTTTTGAGGTGTTAGAATATCAGTACGAGATTGTAGCAAAGCGCATGCGTGAATTGGCTTTCTTAAATAAGGGAATCAGTATTACGCTTGTAGATAAGCGTGAAAAAGATGAAAAAGGTGAATTCTTAGGGCATCGTTTCTATTCTCAAGATGGTCTTGCTGGATTTGTGAAATATATAGATGCTTCACGTGAGGTTATTATTCCTCAGGTGATGTGCATGGAGGGTGAACGTGATGGTATTCCTGTTGAAGTGGCAATGCATTACAACACGTCATACACTGAAAACATTCACTCTTATGTGAATAATATCAATACACATGAAGGTGGAACTCACTTGGCTGGATTTCGTCGTGCGCTAACTCGTACGCTTAAAAAGTATGCCGACGAAAGTGGTTTTCTTGCAAAAGAAAAGGTTGAAGTAAGCGGTGATGATTTCCGTGAAGGATTGACGGCCGTTGTTTCAGTAAAAGTTATGGAGCCTCAGTTTGAGGGTCAGACCAAAACTAAACTTGGTAATAGAGAAGTTGCTGGTGCTGTGGATAAACTAGTGGGTGAAATGCTTACTAATTTCTTGGAGGAGCATCCAGCTGAGGCAAGAATAATTGTAGAGAAGGTGTTGTTAGCCGCTCGCGCTCGCGTTGCTGCTAAGAAAGCACGTGAAATGGTTCAGCGCAAGGGAACGATGTCTTCTATGGGTTTACCTGGAAAACTTAGTGACTGTTCAGAAACTGATCCTGAAGTATGTGAGATCTTTCTTGTCGAGGGAGATTCTGCAGGCGGTACCGCTAAACAGGGTCGTGATCGTAATTTCCAAGCCATCTTGCCTCTTCGTGGTAAAATTTTAAATGTTGAGAAGGCCATCTCACACAGGGTTTTTGAGAACGAAGAAATTAAAAATATGTACACTGCACTTGGTGTAAGTGTAGGTACAGATGAAGATCCCAGAGCATTAAATATTAAGAAATTACGCTATCACAAAATTGTCATCATGACCGATGCAGATGTTGATGGTAGCCATATTTCAACGCTAATTTTGACCTTCTTTTTCCGTTATATGAGAGAACTTGTGGATAGAGGTTATGTATATATAGCAAATCCACCGCTCTATCTCGTGAAGAAGGGAGCTAAATCGGCCTATGCTTGGTCTGATAAGCAGCGTGAGGTTCTTCAGTTTGAATTTGGTGGTGAGAATGGCCAAGGTGTGGGCATTCAACGCTACAAAGGTCTTGGAGAAATGAACGCTGATCAATTATGGGAAACAACGATGAACCCTGATGAGCGAATCTTGAAGCAAGTAACCATTGATGACAGTGCAGAAGCGGATAGAATTTTCTCTATGTTAATGGGGGATGAAGTTCCGCCGCGTCGAGAGTTCATTGAGAAAAATGCGAAATACGCTAATATTGATGCTTAGGCAACTCTATATCGAATGGAAAGCCTCCTTAATTGGGGGCTTTTTTGTAGTATGTAGTGCCGTCTTATTTGCATGTACGAATGTTTCGTCATCTGATAAAATGGTTTTTAGATATAATGAGCCTGCAGGTATACCCACCTTAGATCCGGCGTTTGCAAGGGATAAGAGTACAATATGGGCTGTCCAGCAGCTTTATGAGGGTCTCGTGATGTTAAATGAGCAAAATGAAGTGGTCCCTGCTTTAGCCGAAAGTTGGAGCATTGACTCTACCGGTACATCCTACACGTTTTTATTGCGCGAGGCGGAATTTCACTCTGGTAGAAAAGTGACCGCTAATGATGTTCGCTATTCTCTTAATAGATTAAAGGATCCTAACATTGCATCACCGGGGAGTTGGGTACTAGAGCGTGTCACGCGTATTGACGCCCATGGAGATAGATCACTTACAATTACACTAGATCGACCGTATTCTTCCTTACTCTCACTTCTTACCATGCCTTACTGCAGCGTTGTAGATACGACTCAAGCCTTAGAATTAGCAACTCATGGCGGTGGTAGTGGACCGTTTAAATTTCATCGGTGGCATCTCGGACAGAAGCTAATACTTCATCGCAATGATAATTACTGGGGTTTGGATTCTTTAGGACAAACGCTTCCTTACCTAGATGGCGTTAGCATTTCTTTTCTGCCCGATCAGCAAAGTGCCTTTCTTGAGTACTTAAGCGGTAATCTAGAAATCGTTCCAAATATTGACCCGAGCTTTAAAGATGACTTACTCACTCGAGATGGTCTGTTACAGTCTAAATACATGGAAGACCATAGACTCGAACGCAGCCCTTTTCTGAATACAGAATATTTGGTCTTCAATGCTGACATGAAACTCCCTAAAGATTTAAGGTGGGCTATTCAAGCTGCAATTGATAGAGAGGTCATGATAAAAAGTCTTAGAAGCGGTATTGGTATCCCCGCTAAGGGTGGAATAATACCGTTCGGTCTCAAGGAGCATCAGAGCAATATTGGAGTTGATTACCAAAAAGATAGTGCAGAATCAATCATATCTAGGTACGATACTCTTCCCGATCTGACACTTGTGACCGTATCTAATTATAGAGATCTATGCGAGTTTGTCCAAGGAGCTTTGAGTGAGGTAGGTTGGGATATTGAGATAAATATTGTCCCATCGGCAACTTTACGAAGTGATAAGAGTGCTGGTAGTATTGGTTTTTTCAGGGCATCATGGATTGCTGACTATCCAGATGCTGAGAATTATTTAATGCTCTTTTTTTCTGGCTTAAAAGCGCCGAATGGTCCTAATTACAGTCGTTATGATAATCCATTGTTTGATTCGTTATATCAGGAATTGTCAAAAAGCACTTCAGAAATGGAGCGCGTTTCTCTGGCCAGAAAAGCAGATAGACTTCTTATGAATGATGCTGCTTGCGTACCACTATATTATGATGAAGTCTTACGATTACTCCCAAACCGGGTGTCGGGATTAAAGACGAACGCACTCAATGCACTTATTCTAAAAGAGGTCCAACTTGTCGTAAACCTGAAATAGTGGTGACTAGAGGGAAATGATCACTGAGGTAAATATGGTCCACATACTGGCCTGTGGCGACTAATTCTTCGCTATGCAGTGTCCAGTCAATTCTAATAGGTAGATGACGCCTCAGTAAAGGTTCAAAAGTTCCCATGGGGCCATAGCCTTTTAATATGTAAGGATCTTTTAATTCTACTAATAGTCTCGCGTAAAGATTACCTCCTGGAACTCCATTGAAATCCCCGCAAAGTATAACTGGATGTGGGCTTTCTTCAACCCACTCTACAATGTGTTCAGCCTGTAGGCCCCTGTTTTCGTCGGAATCGGCTATTTTCCTAGCCATAAATTGACTTGCCTCCAATAAGTCCTCTCTTGTAGGCTCTACAGTCATGTCTCCGTCTTGAACCCCGGTGGAGCTGAGATGAACATTTAATACGCGTACAGTGTCAAAGGGCAATATGATGTCAGCGAATCCGGCACTAAACCTCGCATATGATTGCTTTTCTACCCGATCAAACTCGAGTGAACCACTGTTGATAATGGCATAGGTGGAATAGATCCCTACACTGTAGCCGCTCCATTTTGGGGCATGGGTCCTGAAGGGAAAACGCTCTGCTATTGGGGAAACTACACTTTTTCTGATTTCTTGCATACACAAAATATCAATATTCTGCTCGGAAGTCCATTTGGCTATTTGTTCTGAGACTGAGGCTTCTTGATAAAAGCCTCTTACGTTATAGGTGGCTATTTTAATATCTTCTAAATCCTCTTCTGGGGCAGAAGCCAATGGTAATTGTGCTAAAACAGGTATTGCAGTCAATCCAATTCCGATAATAGTTATGGGCGACTTTCGAGCCATATAACGCAAAGATAATAGTAGTAATATGGCGTTAGGTATGATCAAAAGAGGGAATATCAGGGACAAGAGACTGGCGCCTGGCAACCAATTAGAAGAAACTAAGGAGCCCAGCCCTACAAGCAGTGTGATAAGAAACACTACGCGATTGGCCCATCTTAATAGGAAATGTCTCTTTTTCACTAATCTTTGGAGATTTTAAATAAAAAAGCTTTTTCATCCTTAGTTAAACTATCGTAACCATGGTCTTTGATCTTGTCGAGAATTTCATCCATAAGAACTGATTCTTCTGGAGTAGGCTGCCCATTGGGACTTTGCTTCTTTTTCTTAACGTCTTGATATTTGATATAGCTACGATCACCAAAGCTGAAGCCTCGTTTTGTTTTTTTCTTTCTTGAGGAATAGATCATACTCCGAATATGATCTATTACCTGGAATAAGTAAACATTCCATTCGTTGCCTTTCCTCATACTTTGAATAAAGAAGTACGCCACCACTGCACCACCAAGATGCGCAATGTGCCCTCCTGCATTTGATCCGGTTAGGCTAAGAATATCCAAAAGCACTAACCCTGCCGCCAGCATCCAATATTTTATTTCAATAATACCCCAAAGCTTCACCGGCAATTGCGGCATATATAACGCACCAGCTACGAGGATCGCTATTACGCCTGCACTAGCACCTACCATTGATCCTGACACGAGTATGGGGCTGAGGTTGTATAAGACGATGTAAAGAATACCACCGGCTAATCCTCCATAGATATAAAGGGCGAGCATCCGTTTTTCGCCAAGATATTCCATGAGCATTTTACCAGAGAAGTACAAGATGATCATATTAAACAAAAGATGTCTAAACGAAAAATGAGTAAACATATAAGTCAAAAAAGTCCAAGGCTTTAGAATGGATTTAATTGGATCAGATGGGAGTGCAAGAACTTGATCAGCTAGTTTAGGAACCAGACCGAAATCTCCAGTAAGTAGACTAGTAAAAGCGTTGACTAAACTGTATAACAAGAACACACTAATATTGAGGTATAAGAGTCGCGTCAAATAATCGCCCTTAAACGCATCGTGCTTAACCTTATCGAAAAACTCGCTCATGGTTGTTTTTAATGGGTGTTATAAATACCTACTTTTCTTCCAGCGTCGAATCAGAATATAGCCAAACAACATACCTCCAAGATGCGCAAAGTGAGCGACACCGCTGTTACTTACACTAAATCCATTGTATAATTCAAATAATCCGTAACCGATCACGAAATATTTAGCTTTGATAGGGAAGAAGAAGTTAAGGTAAATAACCTGGTTAGGGAAGGTCATGCCAAATGCCAGTAATACGCCAAAAACAGCACCAGATGCTCCAACCATTGGGGTATTGAGTAACCTGTTTAAAGCGCCCATACTTGGGTTAGAGTAATTATAGTTTCGTTGGATTAGGTCTGCTCCTTCGGAAAGTACCAGTTGGGCATTGTCTGCGCTTACTTGAGTTAAAATGGTATAGTACTCATAGCCATTTACTCCGATTTGGAGCGCGCTCGCTCCTAATCCAGTAAGTATGTAATAAATCAGAAACCTTTGCGATCCCCAATGATTTTCCATAGCACTTCCTAAAAACCACAACATGATCATATTAGATAGGATATGACGAAAGTTTCCGTGCATGAACATGTGAGATATCAGCTGCAAGGGATTGAAGCTTTCTGAAGCTGGGAAATAAAGTCCCATCCATTGAGTTATATCTACCCCAAAAGTTGACCGTATACTAACCATGCCAAGGAAAACCAACCCATTAATAATGAGTAAATTTTTCACCACTGTGGGCATCAAACTGAATCGTTGTTGTGAAATCATAATAGTTTAACTAAATCTTCCTGAGAGAGTTCAGAGATAATTTTTTTACCGCTCGGTGAATATTGCGGATTACTACTGCTAAGGAGTTGTTCTCTGATAGCATTTAATTCTTCAGGGCTGTTCGGAACTTTAGATCCAGCTGCCTGCTTAGATAATGACGTGGCTAAATTTCTGATTAATTCGGTTTCTGCAAGATCCTCTAGTTCACTCATATTTTCTAATAATTTTTCCATGGCTGGCACGGCCTGTTCCATGGAAAGAATCATCGGAATTCCCGTGAGTTGGATTGATGTTGAGTTTTCTGTATTGCTCCAATCAAATCCTACCACCGCAAAGTGAGCTGCGTGCAGCTGAAGCAATTCAAACTCGGAAATATCTAAATTCATCTCAATAGGGAAGAGAATTTGTTGCGAGGCTAAGGTGGTATGCTGAAGCTTTAGCCATATTTGATCGAATAGAATTCTGAATCGAGCAGCTACTAGATCGATTAAAAGCAGCTTATCTCCTAAAATCGTCACCGCATATTTGCCCCATGGAAGCATTTTAAGTCCGTTAAATGCTGGGTTACGGCTCTCTGCTACCTCGTTGCGATCGTCCCAAAACGAAGAGAGGTCCTCTTTCAGCTCAATAGACTCTAACTCTTGATTTGTGTTAAGGTTTCTCTCTGATTGCATTCTCTCATATTGCTGGTCAGGAGTTCTCAAACGTGGTCTATCTTCTGAATGGCTTTCGAAGGGGTTGAAATTAGGATTTACGCTGATCTGAGGCACTTTCGGGAAATGTCCGTTCGGTAGCGGAGGTACTTGAAAACTTGCTTCAGCATTAAAATCAATCGCTGGCCCTACATTAAATTGTCCTATTGCATGCCTGCCAGCACTTCTTAACACAGCATATATGGATCTTTCATCCTCGAATTTGACTTCTGTTTTTGTTGGATGAATATTCACATCTAAACTTGCTGGGTCAACATTTAAATACAGAAAATATCCTGGGTGATGATCTCCACTAAGTACTTCCTCAAATGCTTCACGAATAGCGTTATGTAAAAAAGGCGATTTTATATAGCGTCCATTCACAAATAAAAACTGCTCGCCTCGTTTCTTCTTGGCATATTCAGGTTTTAAGATAAAACCACCCACAGACACCACCTCAGTAGTTTCTTGAATAGGAACCAATCGTTCATCAAACTTGCGACCGAAAATCGCACTAATTCTTCTTCGCAATGGTTCTGCTTGAAGGTGAAAAAGCAGCTTATCATCGCTCTTTAATACCCATTCTATATGAGCATGTAACAGAGCAACTCGGTGAAATTCGTCGATGCAATGTTTAAGTTCAATCCGGTCATTTTTCAGAAACTTCCTTCTCGCAGGAACATTGTAAAATAAGTTTTTGACCTCCACTATACTGCCTTTAGGCCCAGGAAACGCAGCTTTAGATATCACTTTGCCATCTTCTAAATTTAGTTGGGTCCCTAAGGATGTTTCTCCGTTATTCGTACGTAAGATGACATGAGATACTGCAGCGATTGACGCCATCGCCTCTCCACGAAACCCTCTTGTCGTTAGCGCAAAAAGATCTTCTGCAGTTTTTATTTTCGAGGTCGCATGTCGTCTGAAACATAACTCGGCATCTTTCTCGTTCATTCCAGAGCCATTGTCAGTGACTATGATACCTGTTTTTCCAGCGCCAGAAAGATGGATAGTGATTTTAGTGGCAGCAGCATCAATACTGTTTTCAAGCAACTCTTTTACTATAGAAGCAGGTCGTTGTACGACTTCACCAGCAGCTATTTGATTGGCTACTTGATCAGGAAGAATAGCGATTAGAGGCGTCATAAAAAATATTTGGCAGCGATGAGCACTAATGCAATTAGAAATAGTAAGCTGTAAAGTAACCGTTTAGCGTAGCCGTCACTTTTGCCGGAACTTTGAGTCCTTCTGAGTTCCCAATTCTCTCTCAAACGCTCACGGTACTTCTCTTTATCATCAAATGGAATTTCACCAATGCCTTCAGGACGCTCCAATATTCTGAGACGTTCTTTACGTTCATCATGAAAGCGTGGTTTATGTTGAAAACCACGTGGCTTATTCGATACAAAAAATCCCATATTATCTTAACTTCTCCTTTTCAAAGATAAGAACCCACAGTCACTTTTCAGCCCCATGATGTATAGGATCCGAGTCGTTTTAACAGTTCTTGTTTTTCCGTTGGTTTGTTTTGGTCAACTCATTGATAAACAGTCTTTTGATGTGGACTCCGTATTGTCTCAAATGACACTTCAGCAGAAAGTCGGTCAATTATTCATGGTAGCAGCTTACAGCAACCTGGGGGTGGAGCATCAACGTGAAGTGGAGTCATTAACACGTAATTACCATATTGGGGGCGTTATCATGATGCAAGGTGGTCCAAAAAGACAGCTTCATTTTCTTCAGCGCCTTCATAATGCATCGTCATTACCATTGCTTGTAGGACAAGATGCGGAATGGGGACAGGCCATGAGGTTAGACAGTACCTATAAATTTCCGACGTCACTTACCGTGGGGGCGGCGAATAACGTAGCCCTCACTAAGGATTTAGGAAAGGCATTGGCATTTGAATGCCATAGTGTGGGTGTTCATGTCAGTTTTTCTCCGGTATTAGACGTTAATACCAATCCTAACAATCCTATCATCGGAGCTCGTTCTTTTGGGTCAACAGTTCAAGGAGTGTCAGCACACGGTATTGCTCAAATTCAAGGTTTACAGGAAAATGGCGTTTTAGCTTGTGGTAAACATTTCCCAGGCCATGGCGATACGCATCAAGACAGCCATAAAACGCTACCAAAAGTGGACAGATCTCTTGCGGAACTAAAACATTTGGAATGGGTACCCTTTAAATCAGCAGTGGATCATGGGGTAGGTTCAATGATGATCGCTCATTTAAATATCCCTTCTTTAGAGCCCACCGGTAAACCTACCAGTCTATCTAAAAAGGTGATTACCGAAGTATTGAAAAATCAGTGGAATTTTAAGGGTTTAATAATCACTGATGCATTGAATATGAAGGGTGTAAGCGACTATGCTTCACCAGGTAAATTAGAAATAGAAGCCTTTAAGGCGGGTAACGATATTTTATTATTTCCAATGAATGTTCCAGCGGCCTCCAAAAGTTTGATAGACTCATTTACTTCAGGAGAATTATCCATAGAAGAATTGGATCGCCGGGTAAAAAAAATATTGATCGCAAAAGCGACTACGCGGTCCTATGAAGATTGGATGTTGTCGAGAAACTTTAGTTTAGAGACCACACTCACATCGTATAATCAAGGTCGTAGATCTCTGAACGAACAAGTTAGTTTCAATATAATAGCCGCTGCAGCAACTGCCCTGCCAGAAGGGACAGCTGAATTGCCCATTAAATCATTAGACCAAAAATTCATTCACATTAGCCTTGGTGATCTTACGGAGATTTCAACATTTGAGGCTTATTTGGACCGGTATAAAGAGATGTCGCATTTTGAGGGAAGTTCATTTTCTATGGACGTTGCCATGGCTTCAGATGTAATCATAGTGTCATTTCATCAAAATACAAAGAACCCTTGGAAGCGTTATAAACTTAATGCTTCAGAGGTTAAGTTGATTTCCGAGTTATCCTCTCTTGGAAAGTCGCTGTATGTGGTTCATTTTGCTAATCCTTATGGTATTTTAACTTATCCATCGCTAAAAGGTAAGCAGCAAGTGATCTCCATGTATGAAAACAATGATGTTGCCCAGCTTCTAGCACCCCAGTTTCTTTTTGGGGCACGAGCTCTGCTAGGCGCACTGCCTGTTGACCTTGGGTCATGGGGGGAGGCTGGAAAATCTCGTTTGACGCAAAGCATAGAACGTTTAAAATACGGGCGCCCCTTTGAAGTGGGCCTGAGCGAGGGCCCGCTACAGAAAATAGACAGCACGATGATACATGCTATTAACGCAGGCGCTACTCCCGGCGGACAAATTCTTGTGGCAAGACGGGGAAATGTAATATATCAGAAATCGTTTGGTACCCATACCTATGGTGTTAAGGAAGTTGGATGGAAGGACCTGTACGACTTGGCCTCAATCACAAAAATTACAGCAACACTACCTGGAATGATGCATTGGTACGAGAGGCAGCCCTTACTGTTAAAAACAACCTTAGGTAACCATACCAATAGACTTGCAGGATCTGATAAGGAAAACTTAGTGATAGAGGATGTTTTGGCACATCAAAGTGGCTTACAAGCTTGGATCCCTTTTTATATAAAAACTATAAAAACGGATAGTTCTAAGGCCTATTGGTATTCAGATCAGGATGAGGAGGCCTATTTTCGTATTAGACCAAAAATGTCGATTCGAAAAGAGGTCCGTGATACTATGTTCTCTATGCTTGCTAAGAGCGAGCTATCAGGATCTGATTATAGATATTCAGACCTGGGCTATTACCTGTTTCAAGAGATGTTGGAGGAACGTTTTAATGAGCCATTAGACCAATGGGTTACGAACACGATTTACACCCCTTTGGGTGCCCCAAGACTTACTTATATGCCATTAAAAAATGGTTTTTTATTAGACGACATAGTGCCTTCCGAACAGGATGCATATTGGAGGAATTCTACGGTTCACGGTACCGTACATGACATGGGAGCAGCTATGTTAGGTGGTATTGCTGGTCATGCTGGTTTATTTGCCAATTCGAATGATCTAGGTAAAATGATGCAAATGTATTTGAACGGAGGTAGTTACGGAGGTATTCAGTTTTTTCAGCCTAGTACCATCGATAAATTTAGCTCTTGTGCGTTCTGTGAATATAAAAACAGACGTGGTCTGGGTTTTGATCGTCCACAAGAACTAGGTACACCAGGTCCAAGTTGTGATTGTGCTTCCGAAAACAGTTTTGGACATACTGGGTTTACAGGTACGATGGTTTGGATGGATCCAAAAGAAGATTTGCTATATATCTTTTTGAGTAACAGGACCTTTCCTGACATGGAGAACTGGAAACTGAGTAAGTTGGACGTCCGGACAAATATTCAGGAGTTTATATATGCTGCGTTGCGCTAATTGGGGTTAATTTAGAGGAATGAAGATAGGAGTTGTATGTTACCCCACTTTCGGTGGCTCAGGAGTTGTTGCCACGGAATTGGGAATTCAAATGGCAAAGAATGGCCATGAAATTCACTTTATAACCTATAGTCAACCCGTTAGGCTAGATATTCTTGAGCCTAATATTTTCTATCATGAGGTTAATGTTCGCGATTATCCTCTTTTTGCCTACCAGCCTTATGAGCTGGCATTGAGTTCCAAGATGGTAGATACTGTTCTCACGGAAGGTATAGAAATCCTACATGTACATTATGCTATTCCACACGCCTACGCCGCTTATATGGCGAAGCAAATTCTACAGGAAAAAGGTATTTATTTACCCGTTATAACCACGCTTCATGGTACAGATATTACCCTAGTAGGTAAACACCCTTCGTACAGGCCAGCGGTGACTTTTTCCATTAATCAAAGTGATATTGTCACTACGGTTAGTGAGAGTTTGAAAAAAGATACGCTCAGCTCATTTGTTATAAAGAAGGAGATTGAAGTCATTCCAAATTTTATTGACGTCAAGCTTTATGACGAAGACCCGCTCTGCGATCGAACACAAATGGCGCCGCAAGGTGAGAAGATAGTTGTTCATATTTCTAATATGCGCAAGGTGAAACGTATTCCTGATATCATTGAGGCCTTCCATAAAATACAGGAAGTAATTCCTACCATTTTACTGATGATCGGAGAGGGACCTGAGTGTGAATTAGCGGAACAACAAGCCAAGGACTTGGGGATATTTCATCGGGTAAAATTTTTGGGAAAAACGTCAGAAATAAAACGCCTTTTATGTATGTCAGATCTCTTTTTGTTGCCCTCAGAAACGGAAAGTTTTGGACTAGTGGCTTTAGAAGCAATGGCTGCTAGGGTTCCTGTG
>CAJJCK010000032.1 GCA_905182675.1 uncultured Cryomorphaceae bacterium
AAAAACATTTATTCCTTAAATGCTTTTCAATTGGACAAAGAAGACTTCTATCTCGATATCTTATACATGAACGATGAAACAGGCGTGCCTATACCATTTTTGCCAGATGGTAACTTAAGTGACACGCTGCTTATCGGGGTAATGGAATTGGATCGATTAAACAACAACAATGACCCATATCCTGATGGTATTTTTGATTTTGTTCAAGGTGTAACTATTGACAAGCAACGTGGGCGTATCATGTTTCCTGTAGTGGAGCCTTTTGGAGCGAACCTCTATGATAAATTGGACACGGAGAAAACGCGTGAAAAGTACGTCTATCAAGCTCTTTACGACAGCACGAGATTTCGGGCGCAAGAACAAACACAACTCAATAAATATATATTAAGGGGCCAGTATAAAAGCGCTTCAGGTTCAGAAATCTCATTAGGGGCTTTTAACATTCCTAAAGGCTCTGTAAGTGTAACTGCAGGTGGTAGAACACTGGTTGAAAATCAAGACTATACCGTAGATTATTCTCTGGGGAGAGTGCGTATTATCAATGAGGGAGTAATGAGCGCCGGTTCACCTATCAAGGTAAATTTTGAAAATAACACACTATTTAATGTCCAGACAAAAACGTTTTATGGTACCACAATAGACCATAAAGTAAACGACAACTTAAATATTGGAGGGACGTGGTTGCATCTTACGGAACGCCCGTTAACCCAAAAGGTAAATATTGGAGACGAGCCTATTTCCAACACCATCTGGGGAATGAACACGAATTACAATGCTGAAGCGCCTTATTTGACTCGCTTAATGGATGCACTGCCCTTTGTTGAAACAAAGGAAAAATCACAGTTGCAGTTTAAAGGAGAATTTGCGAACCTCATTCCGGGCTCCCCAAAGGGAATAAAGATCACCGGTGCAGAAACTACGTATTTAGACGATTTTGAAAGTTCTCAAACGACCATTGACCTGCGCAGTCTTAATTCATGGAACCTAGCTTCTACCCCAGGTAATCAGGCAAGTATGTTTCCTGAGAGCACCTTGAATAATGACTTGGCTTATGGTTACAACAGAGCAAAATTGGCTTGGTATATTGTGGACCCTTCACTCTTTACCGGTGGTAGTTCTGTTCCTGATAATATCAGAAATGATCCCGAAATCACTTCTGATCAGCGCATGCGAGAGGTGCTGATTAAAGAAGTGTTCCCTAATTACAGTTTGCAGCAAAACGAGGCAAGAAACTTAGCCATGTTTGATTTGGCGTATTACCCCAATGAAAGAGGTCCATATAATTTTGATGTTGAAGGTGAGCCTGGAATAAGCTCGGGCATGAATGCAAATGGTCTATTAGAAGATCCTGGATCTAGATGGGCCGGTATCATGCGCCCGCTACAAATAAATAATTTTGAGGAGCAAAATATTGAGTTCATACAGTTTTGGGTGATGGACCCCTTCTACGACAACCCAGACGCTCCAGATGGTGGTGATGTATATTTTAATTTAGGTAGCGTCAGTGAAGATGTGCTCAAGGACGGTCGTCAAAGTTTTGAAAATGGAATCCCAGCAACGGGGGACAAAAGCACTATGGACACCACCTCGTGGGGCTATCTATCTGAAATACAGCCAATCACAGAATTTTTTGACAATGCATCAGGTGCTAGAGAATATCAAGATGTCGGTTTTGACGCCTTAAATGATTACGAAGAACGAGTCTGGAATCCAAGTGGCGGCGCGAACTATTTGACTAGAATCAGCAGCGCGTTAGGCTCCGGATCTAATGCCTATCAAAATGTGTTTAACGACCCCTCTGGAGATAATTTTGTTTTTTATAGAGGTGACAGTTTGGACAACCAAGGTGCTGATATAATGGAGCGTTACAAAAACTTCAATGGTATTCAAGGTAATAGCTCAACCATAACTATAAATGGCTCCCCAGCTTCTGCGACCAACATACCTGATAAGGAAGATGCCAATAGAGATCAAACGTTAAGTAAGACGGAGAGTTATTTCCAATATCGCGTCTCGATGCGTCCTGAAGATCTCGAGGTTGGACGCAATTTTGTTACAGATATATACGAAACTCAAAGCCATGATCTTCCCAACGGTATGTCACGACCGACCCGTTGGATTCAATTTAAAATCCCCGTATTTGAGCCACAGAAAAAGGTGGGAGGTATTACTGATTTTAGATCTATCCGCTTTTTGAGAATGTTCCTGACGGAATTTGATGACCCCATCGTCATGAGGTTTGCGCGCTTAGAACTGGTCAGAGGTGAATGGAGAAGATTCCCATTTTCTTTGGACGACCTGCGCGAAAATGTGCCCATTGATGAAAATGACAATACCTCCTTTAATGTGAACGCTGTCAATCTGGAGGAGAATGGTGGTAAAACTCCAATTCCTTACGTGTTGCCGCCGGATATTCAACGTCAACTGGTCTATGGAGGTACTCAAATTGTTCAGCAAAATGAACAGAGTATGTCTCTTGAAATCTGTGGGCTTAGAGATGGAGATGCTCGCGCGGTATTCAGAAACTTCAACTTTGACATGAGAATGTACAAGCGCTTAAGAATGTTTGTCCATGCTGAAGCTAGCGGTGATTTCGAAGATTTACAAGATGGCGATTTATCCATATTTGTTCGCTTAGGTTCCGACTACAATGGGAATTATTATGAATATGAGGTGCCATTAAAAGTAACCCCATGGGGCGAGTTACTACCTGAGGATATTTGGCCAGAAGACAATAATATTGACGTGGCTTTTGAGGATTTGAAAACCTTAAAGTTGACGCGTAATGCGGCTATGGAAACCGACCCCACCTTGAGTCTGGTCAATAAATATACAATCACTACTCCAGAGGGAAGACGATTAAGCGTAGTCGGTTCGCCTAATCTGGGTAACATAAGGACCTTACTCGTAGGAGTTCGAAATCCTAAAAAGCGTTCAGCCGTTGATAATGACGATGGCCAAGCCAAGTGCGCGGAAATTTGGGTAAATGAACTGCGCTTGAGTGATTTTGACAATACTGGAGGGTGGGCCGCTACGGCAACGGCCAGTGCAAAACTTGCTGACGTCGCAAATGTCAATCTTACTGGTATGCTCAGTACTATTGGGTTTGGTTCTATTGATCAAACGGTCAACGAAAGAAATAAATATTCAGAACGATCTTATGGGATTCAATCTAACATCAATCTAGACAAACTCTTACCGCAAGAAGCGGGTATTAAGTTCCCCATGTTCTTCAGTTTTAATGAAAGCTTTAAATCGCCCCAATTCAATCCGTTGGATCCTGATATCGAGTTTAAACAGGCACTTTTAGCTGCGGATACAGACAAAGAGCGTGACAGTTTGCGTTATGCCGGTCAGGAATACCTAAAGCTAAAAAGCATCAACTTCACTAATGTTCGGAAAGAAAAATCGACAGGAGCTCGAGGCGCGCCTCGAATGCCTAACGAACCACCAAACCCAAAATCGGAGGGTACAAGCGCTAAAAAACCGACTAAGGAACGCTCATTTGATTGGGGTAATTCGCCTTTAGCGATTAGCAACTTCAATACTTCGTACGCCTTTACTGAGAGTGATCGAAGAAACATCAATATTGTGCAAGACCACAGAGTCATGCATACAGCTTCTATCAATTATAGCTATCAAACGAAACCTCAAAACATAGCACCTTTTAAAAACAAAATCAAGAGCAAACAGCTGTCGTTGATCCGTGATTTTAATTTTTATTATTTGCCATCAAAGGTGAGTATGAGAACTGAACTAAAGCGTCAGCTCTCCACGATGCAGATGCGCAACACTTTTGATCCAACTATTGCATTGCCATTGACTTTCAACAAGGCGCTAACCTCGAAACGAATGTATGATGTGGCATACGACCTTAGCAAGGGATTGAAATTAGACTATAATGCTACCGCACAAACCAGGGTAGATGAGTTGCCGGGTGATCCCAAAACTCAAGCAAATAGAGATACGATTGCTGCCGGATTGTCAACATTAGGTCGCCCTACTCAATTCCACCAGACTTTGAATGTTAATTGGCAAATCCCAATTAGCAAGCTTCCCTTCATGGACTTCACTAGTGCAAGTGTTCGCTATACAGGAAACTATGACTGGACCACAAATTCAACAACAGCATTAAGTCCTAAATCAAACCCGGAGCTTTATTACGGAAGTAGGGCTCAAAATTCAAACAATATCCAATTCACTGGGAATGCCAATTTTGTAAATTTATATAACCAAGTTCCCTTCCTTCAAAAAGCCAATCAGGGAGGTCGAGCTAAAGCAGTGTCCAGAAGAGGTGCGCCACAGCGAAGGGGTGCTTCAGCTAAGGATGGTAAACAGG
>CAJJCK010000033.1 GCA_905182675.1 uncultured Cryomorphaceae bacterium
AATAATGACGGTTTCTTTTCATTAGTCGCCATGCCCGGTGACACCATCTATTTTCAGCATATTGGATTTAAGGTTCAAAAATTCTGGGTACCGGACAGCCTAGAGGGAGATGCTTTTTTATCACGCATCATCTTAGAATGGGATACGGAATTACTTGATCCTGTTATCGTATATCCTTGGCCGTCTAGAGAAAATTTCAAAGAGGAATTTCTAGCGATGGAAGTCAAAACAACGGAAATGGACATTGCGCAGCGTAATTTAGCTATGGAAGAATTAAGAGCTCGTGCACTAGCGATGGGCTACGATGCTTCCGAGATGCAAGATTATATCATCTCCATGCAAAATCAGCAGCTGTATAATCAAGGAAGAGTCTATGGCAGCGGGCCAGGTGCATCAGGTGCATCAGCCATACTTGGTGCCCTTTCTAATCCTTTCGCCTGGACCCAACTGTTTCAAAGCCTCAAGCGATAAAAATGTTTGATACTCGCTTAGTACTGCTGGCAGGTCTTTTTGTAAGCACTGTTTGTTATGGACAGATCGCCGACTCTACGCTGTTAGATGAGGTTGAGGTGAGCCAACTGCGCGGTGCTGATGATCGAATACAAGTCAAAGGAAAAGATCTAGAATTCACCACTGGAGCTGAAGGTGGTATTGAAGGTGTAGTCAAAACCTTTGCGGGGGTTAGTAGTAGGAATGAAATGAGTTCCCAGTATAATGTACGTGGAGGTAACTTTGATGAAAACCTTGTTTACATCAATGGATTTGAGGTTTTCAGACCTTTTCTTGCCAGATCGGGACAACAGGAAGGGATGAGTATTATCCACCCGCATTTAGTCGGTAACATTCTCTTTAGTGCCGGTGGGTTCAGTGCAGAATATGGTGACAAGCTAAGCTCGGTATTAGATGTGCAATACAAACGAGGAGAAAAGAAGCTAGATACTAAAATGGAAGCATCCCTTACTGGTGTAAATTTCTCTTCTACAAAAGCAGGTCAAAATTGGGAGGTACTTACGGGATTGCGCTATCGTAATAATGCTTTACTCTTAAATTCTACAGATCTTCAGAGTGATTATAGGCCAGTAAATACAGATGGTCAAATTCTCATGCGTAGAGCGTACGGCGAAAATTGGAGTGTGGAGGTTTTTGGACATTTCGCACACAACAGAATGAACCAAATACCACAGAATAGGAAAACGAGTTTTGGCTCTTTACAAGAAGCCCTTCAACTTACCGTGTATTTCGATGGACAAGAAAAATTTGGTTACGACACCCAATTCATGGCCGCTAGGCTTAACCAAAGACTCGGTAACGCGAGTAATGGGTACCGTTCTTTCAGCACCACTGCATTCCACACCACGGAAAAAGAAATCACGGATGTTATAGGGTACTATAGGTTAAGTGAACTGAACAATGACCTTGGAAGTGATGACTTTGGAGAAATCGCTCAAGTCAGGGGTGTCGGAGGTTTCCAGGACTTCAGACGAAACTTCTTAGACGCTTACATCATTAACCTGAACTATAACGAGGGTCAGTTTTATGGGAAAAATAGCCTCAAATGGGGAGCCACCGTCCAAGGTGAAAACATCTATGACCGTTATAAGGAATGGCAGCGCATAGACAGTGCAGGTTATAGTTTACCTTACACCCAAAGTACGCTAGACAGTGTTTCTAATGGACGATTGTACAGTACACCCTACAAAGAGTTGGAACTTTTCAGCCATGTATCATCTAGTCAAACTTTGAAAAACTACCGGGCCAAAGCTTTCGTGAATTTCAAAGGAAAAAAAGCCTTTGCAAATGGCGAATGGACCTATAACATTGGGACGAGAATACAGTATTCTGTGCTGAATGAAGAATTTAGGATTAGCCCAAGATTGCGCGTGTTCTATCAGCCCCTTGAGGCTAAGAGATCTTATACGTTCGCCGCAGGACTCTATGATCAATATCCGTTTTACAGAGAAATGAGACGCAAAGACGGAACGTTGAATACCGGTGTCAAGAGCCAAGGCGCACTACATGTCACTGCCCGATCAGACAAAGAGTTTGAGATGTGGGGACGTCCATTTGTGTGGTCTTTGGAAAGCTACTACAAGAGTCTGAGTAGAGTGAATTTATACGACGTAGAAAATGTACGTATTAGATACAGTGCTCAAAATGATGCGCAAGCAAGAGTCTATGGGTTTGACAGCCGGATCAATGGTGAATTTGTGCAAGGAACAGACAGCTGGTTTACTTTTAGCCTTTTTAATGCACAAGAAAGAGAATTAGATGATGAAGACTGGTTTGCGAGGCCATCAGATACACGTTATAACTTTGCGGTATACTTTCAAGATTACTTGCCAAAAGATCCAAGTGTGAGAATGAGTTTGACACTCATGATCAGTGGAGGATTTCCCTTTGGACCTGAT
>CAJJCK010000034.1 GCA_905182675.1 uncultured Cryomorphaceae bacterium
TCACTGTTCAAGCCGGGGCGTTTAATGATTCCGCAAACATCTTGACTGCGAAAAGTGGAATGTTCAACCAGACCATGCAGATTCTTGAGAGTAAATTCAATGAAGCTAGTCAAGCTGGTGATACTGTTACCATTTCGGCCATCCGGTCAGAAGCTATGAATCTTCTTTCGAGTCAAGCTAAAATGAATCTCGACTTCGCTAAAAAGAATGATATACTTGGCGCCGCTATTTTAATGGGTTCAAACAGTACAGACTTTACTTACGAAGACTTCAAGGCAGTAGCAGCTCAGGTATCAGAGCAATACTTTGACAGCCCTGATTATATAAAGTTGACAGATAAAATCGCAACAATGGAGAAGTCTTCTGTAGGCGCGACATTTACTGATTTTTCTCAAGCTACACCGGAAGGTGATACCATCAGCGTGTTAAGCGTGAACGGGACATATGTTTTGGTAGATTTTTGGGCTTCCTGGTGTGGACCTTGTCGCGCAGCGAATCCTGCGCTACTTGAATTGTATAATGATAACAATCAAAAGGGTTTTAATATTGTCGGCATAAGCTTGGATAATAACGCTGAAAAATGGATTGAAGGCATTGCACAGGATAAATTGCCTTGGCCGCAGATGAGTGATTTAGGTGGATGGCAGAATGAAATCTCTACGTTCTATGGCATTCAATTCATTCCTCAGAACTTATTAATTGATGCCAACGGAGTGATTGTAGGTAAAAACATGGAACCAGCCGAGCTTTCTGAATTTTTAGCCGCTAACCTCTAAACCAACCCTCGTTTTCTTCGGATAAACCATTCCGTAAGCGCGAGTAACAATACCAATCCCCAGTAGGCTGCATAGGCGTGCTGGGGATTTTTCTTGACATAGCTCACTGTACTCTCCTTAATTTCAAAACCTGAGACTAGGTCTCCCGAGTCTTCTGCACCCACTATTACTGTTCCACTACGTGCCCAATCCTTCAGCATGGTAATGTTTCTAGGGGTGACTTCTTCTATATTTAGTTTTTCCACTTGCACCTTCGCGGATGCACTGATTTCTGTGCCCATAGAATGAGCGATTACTTCAATGGATAATTGACCCACCTTTTGTACATCAAAGCTTGCCGTACCAGATTGATTTTCTATTGTAAAAGTTAACAGTTCCACCTGATCGCCCTCCATAAACACAGTTCCATTAAACGAGGATGGCGCTACTCTACCCTCTCCATTTACAACTGTAGTCACCACCGTAATCCGCTGACCAGAAAAGGCACGCTGCGGCACGGTAAGTTGCAGTCGAGAAGGTTCGTTTAAGGATATTAATTTCTCTAATAAACCTTCGAATAAGAAAAATGCATCCTCGTTTGCGAGTGCTGAAGCATACCAGTGCACACCGCTCGCATCTATCCGCTTTGTGGAGACCGTGAATTCTGTATCTGTACTCCTCACACGGAGATTGATCCGTTCCTTTAAATTAACGGGCCAAAAGGACGAGGTTAAGAACGCTTTGTTGACGGGAGCTTGTTGAGGTGACCAAGCGCCCAGGGTAAGTAGTGCTCCTGTAAATGTATCCTCAAGTAAAGACCATACGTTGTTTCCACCTCCAATAGCGACAATGGGACCATCATGAGGGTTAGCGCTACTGATATCGTTAAACTTTATAGTTTCTACAGCTATGCTGTGCGATCTAGCATACCTACGTATCATCGCTTCATGAGGATGAGGAAAGTCAGTAACCACAAGAATTTTAGTGAAAAACGGAATGATTTCTACCGTTGTAAATAATGTATCTGATCGACCATTTGTTATGGCGAAACTCGTCAGTTCAAGGCTACCCAAACGATCCGGCACTCTTAGGTCAAATGAACTGCCTTGGTAGTATTCGCCCTGAACTCTCGTCTTTAGCTCACAATTCTTATCGGCTAGTATATTTACACGAACTAAAGACCCTGCGAGCACCCTAGAAGGAATAGAAATTCCTGTGATTAATGGACGTTGACGGGGCGTTATACCCTCGAGTAAAATCGCGGCCACGGGGAAATCGCTCTGATGGACAGCCTTAACGTGACCATCTCCCACATATATCCATTGTTTGCTCTCCGGTATATGCTCAATGGAATAGTTTCTGGTTTGGTAGGGAATATCTCTTGCTTTTAGGCTAGTTTCTAAATCGCTAAGGCCCTCTGTATAGCTTTCTATAAGTGAGGCCGATGAATCAAGTAGTATAGTCAGGGGCTCTGCTAATTTCAGCGTAGACTGGGTTGAAGTAGATGGAGATAAAAGCGCATAGACCAGTAAACTGAACCAGGTAAAACGCAAAAATGCCAAGACCCATGGAGTCTTGGCATTTTGCTTAAATAGGTATAAAAACCAGGCTACCGCAGCTCCAGCTATTAGTGCAATTAAAACGGCGGCCGTCGTTGTCATTAAGTTAACATTCCTCCACAAACATTAAGGACTTGACCACTGATGTAGCCTCCCATATCTGAAGCTAAGAAGAGACAAGCGTTGGCCACGTCTTCAGGGCTTCCACCGCGCTTCAAAGGAATGCTATCACGCCATTGTTGAACCGTTTTTTCGTCTAGTACAGCAGTCATCTCCGTCTCAATAAACCCTGGGGCAATTGCGTTACATCGAATATTTCTAGACCCGAGTTCCAGGGCTATAGACTTCGTAAAACCAATGATTCCTGCCTTTGACGCTGCATAGTTAGACTGTCCAGCATTGCCTTTAACACCAACCACGGAACTTATGTTGATGATGGATCCTGAGCGTTGCTTTAAAAAAGTTCGCTGCACTGCCTTTGTCATGTTGAAAACAGAATTCAAATTAACTTCAATGACTCGATTGAAATCCTCTTCTGTCATTCGCATAAGCAACGTATCCTTAGTGATACCTGCATTATTTACTACGATATCAACGCCTCCAAAGGCTTCAATCACATCAGATATTAAGGACTCAGCATCATCCATTTTCGAAGCATCAGAGCGAAAACCTTTAATACCAGTACCGTACTGTTTTAACTCTTCTTCTAGTGCTTGACCTTTCTCAACAGAGCTGAGATATGTGAATGCAACATTAGCACCAGCCTGAGCAAAAGCCACAGCAATACCTTTTCCTATTCCTTTTGACGCACCAGTAATGATGGCTGTCTTTCCTGTCAATAAACCCATACTATTATTTAATTCGTGGTTTTGTTAGAGAGCAAACCTACGTTTTTTCCGTTCTTATATGCAACTATATAGGCGTTTTCCACACCCACTTTAACAACAATATCTAAAAGATCTTGAGCCTCTAATAGAGAGCTATAGCTGCCTATTACCAATGTTGACAAACTGTCCTTCTGCAACACATCTGCACTTTCAAATCCTTTACTTAACTCACTAAAATCCAGTGATTTAAACGA
>CAJJCK010000035.1 GCA_905182675.1 uncultured Cryomorphaceae bacterium
AATGCCATGGACGGTGTACGAATAAAAGCAAACCCCGTCAAAGGACTTTATTTAAAAGGAATACTCGGTAGGCAGCGTTTTTACTTTGAAAAAAGTCCAGGCCTTGTGAGAGGAATAGATGCAGAATACAACCTAACCGAATTCATTCCAAGACTAGATTCAGCGGGTTATCGATGGAATATAGGTGGCAGTTACCTGAGTAAGTACCAGCGTAGCAATGATCCTTTTTTAATCCTTCCAGAGAATGTTGCAGCTGCAGGTGTGAGAACACAAATCACAAAAGGTGCCTGGGCATTTCAAGCAGAGTACGCTTTTAAAGCAAATGACCCAAGTGCAGACAATGGCTATATCTACAAAGATGGTAATGGAATCATGGCCACCTTGAGCTACAGTAAAAATGGGCTTGGTATCATTGCTGGCTTCAAAAGGATTGACAATATGAGCTTTAGAAGCGATCGCAACGGCTCAACCATAGACATGCTCATTAACTATCTCAGTCCTACTACCCAAGTACATACTTACGCATTACCCGCCTTATATCAATACGCAACTCAAATCAATGGTGAAGAGGGCGGACAAATTGAAGCGAACTATAAGTTTAAACGCAAGACAAAACTTGGCGGCAAATACGGCACCTTGCTTACCATGAACTATAGTGTAGCTCAAAGTATAAATAAAGATTTTGTGGACGACTCTAATGATACGCTTAGGGTACTTCAAGGGTACTACAGTGATCCTATGGTTCGTGGGCAAATACCCTATTTCCACGACTTCAATGTTAAAGTCACCAAAAAGATAAACAAGAACTTTAAGTTTAATTTCTCCTATCTAAATCTATTCTACAACCGCAGTGTTCTTGAAGACGGCCTTGGAGATGAGCCAATTTTAAACAATCCCGACAATCAAAAATTACTAGGAGCAGACATTTTCATTTTTGAAAGCTTGATTAAGCTCAAGAGCAAACATTACCTGCGTACAGAAACGCAACTCTTAACCACCAAAGATGACCGAGGCAGCATGGCGATGATGCTAGCAGAATACAGCATAGCCCCGCACTGGTTCTTTAGTATTCAAGACATATACAATTACGGGAACCCTGTAGTTGAGCAACGTCTGCACTACCCTCTTGCATCCGTGATTTACACCGAAGGAACAAGTAGATTTCAACTTTCCTATGGACGACAGCAGCGAGGTATATTCTGTGTAGGTGGTGTTTGTCGTGTTGTTCCTCCGTCGAATGGAGTCAGTTTTTCACTAACCTCTAGCTTCTAACTAAATGAAAAGATTTATACTCGTTTGTTTGAGCATTATACTGATTTCAGTCTCATTCACACAGTGTGACGTAATCGATCAACCATTCAAT
>CAJJCK010000036.1 GCA_905182675.1 uncultured Cryomorphaceae bacterium
CACCGGGAAACTTAACGGAAAAATGAACGAAATGAAGGGTATCAGCGTAATGATGGTGTTTATCTGTGTCATGTTCGGGATGAAAATCCTCTGAACTAAGAATACTAAAAACCAAGGAGTCTTGGGTCAAGAACAATGCGTTAGCTCCAAACCGATAAACATATTCGAAAGGCTCATCCCATTGTCCATCATTGCCTACAAAGCCTTGCTGGGCTGACGCCAAAGCACTGCTGGTAAGTAAAATGACCATCCATAGTTTACGCATAAGAAGCAAGATAACTACTATCCTAACGAAAACCTCGATCGATTGTGCACAGATCGCCTAGTTAGGCTCAATATTTCTAATATTCATCGGCATTAGCGCTTTCTCCTTGCGCCATTAAAAATGCTTTCAGGAACCTCTCTATGTTGCCATTCATGACACCATCCACATCAGAGGTCTCTTCTGCTGTCCTCACATCTTTAACCAACTTATAGGGATGCATCACATAATTTCTGATCTGCGAACCCCACTCAATTTTTTTCTTTCCAGCTTCAATCTCAGCTCGCTTCGCGTTGCGCTCGGCAATTTCTCGCTCATATAGTTGCGACTTCAAAAGTTGAATAGCCTTTTCTTTATTCTTTAACTGGGAACGGGTTTCTGTGTTTTCAATAACAATACCACTTGGCTTATGCCTTAAACGAACACCTGTTTCAACCTTATTCACATTCTGACCACCCGCTCCAGAAGAACGGAATGTATCCCAGGTAATATCTCCTAGACTTATCTTAATGTCTATCGTATCATCTACTAATGGAAACACATAAACGGATACAAAACTGGTATGGCGCTTTGCATTGGAGTCGAAAGGTGATATCCTAACCAATCTATGAACACCATTTTCCCCCTTTAAAAATCCAAAGGCAAAGTCACCTTCAATTTCGATAGTAACGGTCTTAATTCCGGCAACATCGCCTTGCTGTAGGACCAGTTCCTTCGTTGTATAGCCCTGTTTTTCAGCATACATGATGTACATGCGCATGAGCATACCCGCCCAGTCACAACTCTCTGTTCCGCCTGCTCCAGCAGTGATTTGGAGTACTGCGCTTAGCTTATCTTCCTCACCACTCAACATGTTCTTGAACTCTAATTCTTCAATCCAATTCTCGCAGGTTTTAAAAGCCTTGGTCAAATCACTTTCTTTCAGTTCACCTTCTTTAAAGAATTCTAAACTCAGTTCCGCTTCTCCAAACAAGGAGGATGCTTTTTCATATCCTTCCACCCAAAACTTCACGCCGCGAAGAGCCTTCATGGTGATTTCCGCTTTCTTTGGATTGTCCCAAAAGTTAGGCGAAGCAGTCTTCTCCTCTTCATTAATGATGTGGATCCGCTTTTGCTCTAAATTCAAATAACTCTGCAAACGAATCAGGCGTTCACCCAATGCTTTGATTTGTTCTGATGTGACCATAGAATAGCAAAGTTAAGCATCCCGTGCTATCTTCACGCAGAATCTAAAGCTTCTAAAAAGATGTTTACAGTAGACCTCCGTAGTGATACCGTAACGCGGCCCACAGCTGACATGCGGAAAGCAATGATGGATAGCCCAGTAGGTGATGACGTGCTCGGTGACGATCCAACAGTAATCAAACTAGAACGAATGATGGCGGAAAGGTTCGGCACCGATTCTTCTATGTTCTGTGTATCTGGCACACAAGCGAATCAAATCGCGTTAATGTCCCACCTCAGCCCAGGTGACGAGGTTATTTGCCATCCCTTCGCGCACATCTACAATTATGAAGGTGGCGGCATAGCGGCTAACGCCCACGCCTCTGTAGCATTCACTGGAGACGATAGAGGTATCATGCAACCCGATGGAGTTTTATCCTGTATAAAAGCTGATGATATTCACTTTCCACGTACCCGATTACTTGCCGTTGAAAACACCTCCAACAAGGGCGGAGGGACCTGTTACGAATGGGAGGAAATTGAGGCACTCAGATCTGTAGCCGCCTCAAACGGATTAACCTTCCATCTTGATGGCGCAAGGCTTTATAATGCACTTGTAGAAAAAGGACATCATGAAAGCGACTATGGCGCAGCCTTTGACTCCATTTCAATTTGTCTTTCTAAAGGACTAGGAGCTCCAATAGGCTCTGTACTTTTAGGTTCATCAGAATTTATCGAACATTCTCGCAGAATCAGGAAGAGGATAGGCGGCGGATGGCGACAAGCTGGTTTTTTAGCCGGAGCGGCTATCTATGCTGTGGAAAACAACATTGAGCGCTTGTCTATTGATCATGATGCAGCGAAAGACATGGCGGCATTTCTTGCTAAACTTCCTATTATTGAATCGGTCGTTCCACCAGAAACTAATGTGCTTATTTTTAAATTACAAGAAGACCTCGATCAGGGTGATTTCATTGCACGTCTCGCAGATAAAGGCATAGGGATAAGTCAAATGGGCCCTGGAAAATGTCGCATGGTTTTTCACCTGGACATCACTGCAAAAGGAATAATAAATGTGAAAAACACCTTGTTGAAATTCTAAGCGAGGCGGCTTTGTTCTTTGATTTCCTCATAGGCCTTCACAATAATCTCATAATCATACCCTCGGCGCCGTAGTGATGCAGTGAGTTGTTCTTTACTCTTGCTC
>CAJJCK010000037.1 GCA_905182675.1 uncultured Cryomorphaceae bacterium
CCTTAAAAATGAAGCTTCCTCATCTCAAGGCTGTTACAGTGACAACATTGAGTCTCGCCACGGCAGCACCATTCACCATCACCTATAGTTTAATGAGTGGTGTAACAGATGTCTTTAGGGATGATCCTCAAGCCTGGAATAATTTTTTATACATCTGTATTTTAGGAATTGTTGGTAGCGGTATTGCTGTTATTCTTTTTAATAGACTCATCCAGTTAACTACCGCATTATTTTCTTCCTCTGTAACCTAAGCCATTCCGATTGTGGCCGTCTTTTGGGGCGTCTTAGATGGTGAACATATATTATGGAATCATTTACTTGGCCTTGGTGTCATAGTGACCGGAATCTATCTGATAAATTCCAAAAGAGACAAGAGAATCACCAAATAGGCTCCATTGTACCTGAGCTCATTGCATGTTTGCCCCAGGAAATGTGAATTTTTAACAAAATTTAAGCCCCCAGATCGCAAGCGATCTGGGGGCTTAAAAGTTCAACTTATCTACGAGGTCTCTTACTTAAATAAACTCTCCTTAACCTCGTTATTTAGTTTAATAGAGTCTATTGTAATAACATAGCTCTGTGGACCTGCGCTTTGCTCAATTACTTTCTGAAATTTAATTCCATTTATTTCCTGCCATTCGCGAACTGTTGTTGTTACGGATATCTCTCCTTGAGGAGTTTCCTGGGTCTCCGTGCTTTTATAGAAAAGGCTCGTCGCTACGTCAAAGTAAAACGTCTTATCTTCTTTTGACACTTGATAGACCGACTTACCATCTAGTATGGTCTGGCCTTCGAATTTGAATTTTTCAATTTCCAGCAACCAGCCTAGCTCATCCACTACATAGGCTGCCTGACTTTTTAAATCTTCAAGTTCTTCACCTTCAACAGCACCACTTCCTTGCATACCGCTTTTTTCGCCTTTTCCGTCCTTATAGAGCATCTTCATAACCGTCATACCCTGCATCGTTTGCTCCATCATGAATGCTCCTGGAGTCATTTTCGCTGTATGCATACTCAATGTACCTGGCATACCTGGGATTTCAATAGATGCTTCTTGATGAATTGCAGTCAAGGCCTCTAGTTTCTCTTTGCCTCCCATGGCCGTGTAGTATCCGCTGAAGACATTCATCAGAGAAACACCTTCAGGCATGAATAAAAAGGTAGGTGAGTCCGTAGGCTGGCCATCTTTGTCGTAATACTCCACTTTACCGAAAGCGTTTAAGCCTGCCGCAACATCTTGCGCCTTACCAACTACGGTTATAGTGATATTGTCAATATTCATGTATTGTTTTGAAACGCGGAGTACGTCTTCTGCCGTTACTGATTCTAGTCGACTCAAGTAATTGTTATAATAATCAGAAGGCAGTCCATAACGAGCAATGTTCAGCGCAAAACTTGCTGCACTAGACGTACTTTCTAAAGACCGACCGAAAGATCCACTTAAGCTGGCTTTTGCAGCAATCAAATCCTCCTCTGATGCAAGCTCTGTTCTCATTCTACCAATCTCATGGAGAAATTCAACGATTGCTGAATCAGTCACACCATTTCTCACCTTAGCTGAAGCGCCAAATGTGCTGTTTAACTGATCTACACCGAAATTAGAATAGGCACCATAGGTAAACGCCTTGTCCTCGCGTAGATTGGTGAAGAGTCTTCCAGACATTCCACCTCCTAGAATTTGATTGGCAATACGCAATGGCTCAATATCCACATGTCCTTGCGGTAGGTCAATAACATTACCTAACCAGACAACAGATTGAACCGCTGAAGGCTTGTCAACCATCACTATTCTTGAGGCCATAGGCAGCGCTGTCTTTGCATACTCAAGAGCTGGTACTTCAGAAGCTTCCCATTTATTCAGTGCCTTACCTAGTTTCTTTTTAGCATCCTTGACTGTGATGTCACCAATCACAACCATGTAAGCAATGTTTGGTCGGAAATAGGTATTAAAGTATGTTTGACAATCTTCAAGAGTAATAGCTTCAACGCTGACGTCCGTCATAACCTCACCATAAGGGTGATTTAATCCATATAGAACAGCTCCTTTTAAATTACCTGAAATTGCATCAGGGTCATCAGCATTCGCCTGTAAACCTGAGGTCATCTGAGATTTCAATTTCGTAAACTCGTCCTCCGGAAAGCTTGGATTCAACAGTACATCCGATAAAATGGCAATGAGGTTATCAGTGTACTTACTCAAACCGCCAACATTGATTGAAGATGATCCAGTAGATAAATTGGCTCCCATAAAGTCAACCTCTTCATCCAACTCAGCCTTAGACCTTGTGGAAGTACCTGCGCCAATTAAATCACCAGCGATGCTGACATAACCAGCTTTGTCTCCTTCAATTATAGGATCGCGATCTAACAAAAGTGTCATACTGATTCGCGGTAATTTATGATCTTCAACTACGAATACTTTTAATCCATTTTTCAACTCAAAGGTCTCATATGAGGCAATAGTTGGTGTTCTTGCTGGCCCTGGAGTAGGTGCGTTAGAACGATCGATAGTCACTTGCGCCGTTACGTTAAAGGCTGCAAAAAGTGCTACTAATGAGTATATATACTTTTTCATATGCTAGGCTTATTCTGCTGCTTCAGCAGTAGGTTCTTCACTCTTTGGTAAATACTTCAGAACAACTCTGTTGTCCTTGACGAGGTACTTCTTCGCAACTTTTTGAATGTCTTCACGAGTTACACTGCGGTAACGCTCTATCTCTGTGTTGATATAGTTTGCGTCACCATAGTAGGTGTGGTAATCAGCTAAGGACTCAGCTATACCCGCCATTTTAGAATTACTTTGAATAAAGTTACTCTCCATCTGGTTCTGAATCTTCTGGAATTCTCTCTCTGAAATCAATTCATTCTGAAGTTTCTCAATTTCTTCTTCCAAACCAGGGGTCATGTCATCAATAGTTTTTCCGGCATTTGCCAATGAAAAGGTGATAAATGCACCACCCTGCTCCAACGAGAAAGGAAAGGCAAATACTTGTAACGCTGTTTGATCCTCATCCACCAAGCGCTTGTACATTCTGGAAGAAGGACCTCCACTTAATACAGAACTTGTCATCTGAAGTGCATAAGCATCATCTGATGTTTGAGGGGGCATTCTATAGCCCATCATCATTGCGGGAAGTTGAATATTATCATAAATAACAGCTACTTTCTCACCACCCAAGGCCGGCTCTTGGACCGTAGGTTGAACCACGTCTGCCCCTCTTGGAATTTCTCCAAAATACGCAGCAATCAATTCCTTAGTTTTATCAATGTCGATATCACCAGCGATGCTTAAAGTTGCGTTATTGGGAATATAGAATTTGTCGTAGAACGCCATGAATTCATCCAGTTTAGCAGCATTCAAGTGATCCATAGAACCTATAGGAACCCAGTTGTAAGGATGTTCAGAATACAAACGCTTCATCATGTTTTCTATCCAAGAACCATAAGGCTGGTTGTCTACGCGCTGGCGCTTTTCTTCTTTTACTACTTCTCGTTGCGTTTCTACGCCAATAGTTTGAATGTTTGCATGCAGCATGCGCTCGCTTTCTAGCCAAAGGCCTAATTCCATTTGATTGGAAGGCAATAGCTCAAAGTAAAACGTCCTATCCTGAGAGGTGTTGGCATTTAATGCACCGCCAGCGTTTGTAACATAGCTGTCGAATTCACCACGCTCAATGTTCTCTGATCCCTCGAACAATAAATGCTCAAAGAAATGTGCAAAACCAGTACGTTCAGTTTCTTCGTTTTTACTTCCTACGTGATACAATACAGTTACTGCCGCAATAGGAGTGGTATGATCTTCATGAAGAATAACGTGGAGTCCATTGTCCAGGTCATACTCTTCAAATTCGATTTGGTTTTGAGCACTTAGAGATCCCGAAAGGACCAATGCACCCAACATGATGATATTTTTCATGTGTTATTTTTTTGAATAGCAGCTCAAATATACAAGGTGATTAAGCCTCAAAAAGAATAAACCTTCCACCTTTTTGCAATCTTGATATTTAAACGCTTTGTTATTAAAAGAGTTGTCCTATATTTGCAGCCCATAAAAATCAAGTATAATGTACGCAATTGTTGAGATAGCAGGGCTTCAATACAAAGTTGAGAAAGACCAGCGCTTGTACGTAAACCGCTTGAATCTTGAAGAAGGAGCTAAGGTTAAGTTTGACCGAGTTCTTTTAATAGACTCAGACGGCAAAGTAGAGGTTGGCGCCCCAGTTATAGACGGAGCTAAAGTAGAAGCTACTGTCAACGGAGAAGTTAAAGGTGATAAAGTTCTGATCTTCAAAAAGAAGCGCAGAAAAGGATACCAAAAATTGAATGGCCACCGCCAGAAATTTACTTCTATTACTATTAACAAAATCACTGCAAAAGCTCCAGCCAAAAAGGCAGCAGCTAAAGCAACTGAAGAAAAAGTAGTCGCTCCTAAGAAGCCTGCAGCTAAAAAGCCTGCAGCAAAGAAAGCAGCTCCTAAGAAAGCAGTAGCTAACGCAGACAATAAATAAGATATGGCTCACAAGAAAGGTGTCGGTAGTTCAAGAAACGGACGTGAATCAGCAAGTAAGCGATTGGGTATCAAGATTTTTGGTGGCCAAGAAGCAATCGCAGGAAATATTATCGTACGTCAGCGTGGTACAAAACACAACGCTGGTGAGAATGTAGGTATCGGTAAAGACCATACTCTATTTGCTCTAGCAGACGGTAAAGTAGAATTCCGCAAAAGAAAAGATGATAAATCTTACGTAAGCGTCGTACCTGTCGCTTAATTTAGATCGTTCAAACCATAAATAGACCCGTAGCTCTTTGAGTTACGGGTTTTTTCGTGATGTCACTTTTCATGATTGTTTACCAGCGTTTAGACAGAAGTGTCCCAAAGTCTTTAAATGACCTTGCAGGCGAGATATAACCTTTGGCAATTGATTCTCCACTTGCACCATTGTAAGCTGCACGGGAAAATAACATGATCCTCATCTGGGCAGTGAAATAACGTCCTATGAAAGGTAGGTGCCGTAAAAAACCGAGCGCTCTCATTCTATTGAGCCAAGGAACTCTGTGCAGTAGCTTCAACTGTAATTTAAGTCCTAAGCCGTTTGCCATTCCAGTAACAAGCTCGTTAAAATCTATGTTTTCAGATACTGCGGTAACCGGTGAAGAAATCCTGTTTTCATGGCATCTTCTAAGTATCATTGCTACGTCCCTTACATCCACAACCCCGCTGCAACCATCTGTGATGAACGGAAGGGATTTATCATGAATCCTCTGCCAGAGTTTCTGTGGAGCACTCGACTTTGGGCCAATGCCTAAAATAACTCCCGGACGAACAATGGATACTGACATCCCTTCTGCATTCGCGCGCCATACACTAAGCTCACTTTCCATCTTACTTAAAGCGTAGTCACTAATACTTGCTTTTGATCTTCCAGGGTGAAAGTGTTCTGGGTCTAACGTTTCCGATTCCCCCAATGGTGCAGTTCCCCCTAAGACTGCTATTGAACTTACATGGCTGAAGTGTGCCACTTTCAGAAGTTCAGCTAAAAGTAACACCTCTTCGGTCAACATCGCATTTGAAGTGCTTTTTGAAGTGCCCGGACTAATATTGATCACAGCTGCTGCATGAATCACCTCGCTTGGTAGGGGAAAGTGATTTTTAAGACAGTATTGCTCTAAAATATGGGCGGTATTGTGCGCGTTTAACAGCTCACACGGAACAAAATGGATGTTTTTATGAGTTTTAATGGTGCCATCCGGAAGTTTATAAAAGTCTTCTACCCAGTTAATTTGATCAAGATTTGAAGACGCCCTAACCGGGCATATGACCTGCCCTGTATAGGCTATAGAGGATCCGAAGCCAAGAAATTCTGCCAAAAGAAAAGAACCTAATTGACCTGTGGCTCCAGTTAAAAAAATAGTTGGTGTAGAATCCATAGCATTTGAACGTTCTGTGAAAGTAGTGGTTATTATTTTTGTAGTTCAATACTTCCTTCATGAAAAAATCTGACATCCTAAAGGCCCTTGAAAAGGTAGGTACAAGCACGGAGTCGAACATCGTCAGTGGCGGTCTAGTTCGCAATATTCAAATATTTGGTGACGAGGTTATTATTGACGCAGAAAGCGTTAGCCCCACCCTACAAGCCAAAAAAAAATTAGAGGTAGATATCATGACAGCGATTCACAATGATGTGAATGTCAAAGCCAAAATCATAGTTCATGTTACCGTGAGCGAAAAAGCAAAAGAAGTTGCTGCAAATGTTATCAAGGGGGCTTCCATACCTGGCGTTAAAAGCATCATTGCTATAGCTTCCGGTAAAGGGGGTGTTGGGAAGAGTACAGTTACGGCAAACCTGGCTGTTACCTTGCATAAAATGGGGTTCAAAGTGGGCCTTATAGATGCTGATATTTACGGTCCTTCAGCACCACTTATGTTTGACATCCAACATGCAAAACCACTCACGGTGCATGTAGACGGCAAAAACCTCATGGGACCTGTAGAGGGATATGGAGTTAAGCTAATGTCTATAGGTTTCTTTGCCAACACCGATCAAGCGGTGGTATGGAGAGGTCCTATGGCGACAAAAGCCTTGACGCAGATGATTCACGATACGCATTGGGGCGAATTAGATTTCTTATTGATTGACCTACCTCCCGGTACCGGTGACATTCATTTGAGTATGGTCCAGAATCTCCCTGTCACTGGCGCTGTGATTGTCAGTACACCTCAAAAAGTCGCACTTGCTGATGCCCGTAAAGGTGTCGCTATGTTCAAAATGGAGCAAATCAACGTCCCCGTTTTAGGAATTCTCGAAAACATGAGCTATTTCAGCCCACCAGAGCAGCCTGAAAAGAAATATTATCTGTTTGGCAAAGAGGGTGCGCAGAAATTAGCCAAGACCATGGAGGTGCCATTTTTAGGGGAGTTACCGCTTATTCAGAGTATTCGAGAAGCTGGAGATGTTGGTCGACCAGCTGCTTTACAAGAAGGAACAAACATTCCGTTGGCTTTTGACGAAATCGCTCGTAATATTGTAGGTGAGGTTGCAAAACGCAATAAAGACCTACCGCCAACAGAAATAGTTCGTATCACAACGATGGCGGGCTGTTCTCCTAAAAAATAATCGCTTGTGAGTTCACTACACGAAAGAATTGAAAAAGCTCTAGATGAAGTCCGACCATTCCTCGCCAATGACGGTGGAGATGTATCGCTCGAAAGAATTGATGGAGATACTGCGGAAGTTAAATTTCACGGGGCGTGTGTAGGCTGTAAAGTCAGCGACTTTACCTTAAAGGGTGGTATAGAAACAACTGTAATAAAATATGCGCCTGAAATAAAGCGCGTCATAGCCGTTAAGGCTTAAATCATATAACTCATGCTGCAAATTCAGCGTATAAGACAAGAACCCGAAGCAATTATAGCTGGCTTGAAGAAGCGTGGCATAGATGCTACGCAAACCGTTAACATGCTCATTGAATTGGACGGAGAAAGACGTCAAATACGCCATTCAATGGAGGAAAAGCAGGCACAGAGTAATGCTCTAGCAAAAGAAATTGGAGTGTTTTTCAAAAGTGGTCGTGCTGAAGAGGCCAATGAACTCAAAACGCAAACTGCACGGCTAAAGCAAGAGATCAAAGAACTCAATGAGGAAGTTTCTCTGTTAGAACAGAATGAACACGACTTGTTAATATCATTACCCAACGTTCCTCACCACAGTGTAAAGGCTGGGAAGGATGAAAAAGACAATGAAGAAGTGGGGCGTCACGGAGAAATTCCATTGCTTCATAAAGGAGCGAAACCTCACTGGGATCTGGCCAGCGATTACAACCTTATTAATTTCGAATTGGGCGTAAAAATCACAGGAGCAGGATTTCCGGTTTACATCAATTATGGCGCAAGGCTTCAGCGTGCCATGATCAATTTCTTCCTAGACGAAAACCGTGCCGCAGGATATACAGAGTACCAACCTCCGCACTTTGTGAATGCGGCATCTGGCTACGGAACAGGTCAATTACCTGATAAGGAAGGGCAGATGTATGAAATGCCAGTAGACGGTCTTTATGCTATCCCCACTGGAGAAGTACCTATTACAAATATTTTTAGAGACGACATCGTAAATTCGAAAGATTTCCCCATCCAAAGCAC
>CAJJCK010000038.1 GCA_905182675.1 uncultured Cryomorphaceae bacterium
GAATAGAATAAGTTTTCCAATGCTTCTTCCTCGTCTACTGTTTTTAATACTGCGACCACCATTGCCCTCATAGCTTCCAGCGAGGACCTCAATTATTGAGTTCGTTCCAACATCTAAGCCCTTTGCATAGCTTCCTTGTTTAAAAAACGGAAGGATGTCATTCTCAATAATCATCTTAGACGTGAAATCTGTCAAGTAGGGCTCTAGACCATAACCGTTTTGTATGGAAAGTGACCGGTCATTCGTGGCAACCAAAATCAGACAGCCATTATCCTTACCATCTTGACCAATTTTCCATAATTGGGCAATTTCGGCGGTAACGAGGTTAATGTCGTCTCCACCAGTGGAACCAATGATTACTATTGAAATCTGTGTACTGGTAGTATCAGCGTAGTCTAAAAGCTTGTTTTCTAAAAAAGCCTTGTCGTTCGCACTAAGTACATTGCTGAAATCTGTTACCAAACTTGTAGGGGCTTTCATTTCTAAAAGCGCCTGTGCATTTTGCCCTAATAAACCTAAGGGTAGAAGTAATGCTATTATCCAACGTTTCATGGGCTATCCTTTTGAGATTTCGTTCGACAACTCATCAACATCATCTTCCTGACGCGGAAAAAATTCTCCTAAGGCCTTGCCGGCTTTCTCTACACCGGCAATGAGTCCCTCAGAGAAGTGTCCCTGTTTGAATTCGGAAATTATAAGGTCGACAATCTCTTTCCAGAAATCGTTAGGAACCTTGTTATTAATGCCTTCGCCTGCCCAAATAGCCAATTGTTTGTCTTCTACTGCCAAATAAAACAACACACCGTTCTTCTCGGCTGTTTTATGCATTTTAAGCGCACCAAAAAGCGTTTTCGCTCTTACTTGTGCACCTTTTCTACCGGTAGATTTCTCCAAGTGAATTCGCAGTTCACCCGAGGTAAGAAGTTCCGCTGCAGTAATTGCATCAACCAAGGTTTGCTCCTGTTTTTCGGAAAGTATAGTTCGTATATAATCACTCATACTTAGAAGCTTACTTCGGGTGCTTGTTCTGTGCCCTGGTCAGCTTCGAAATATCCTTTTTTCTCAAAGCCAAAGCTTGAGGCAAGTAATGTCTTAGGAAACTTACGAATGGTTCCGTTGAAATTTTTGACGCTCTCATTAAACCGGTCTCTCTCTATTTTAATGCGATTTTCTGTTCCTTCTAATTGACTTTGAAGGGCAAGAAAGTTTTGATTTGCTTTCAAATCAGGATAGCGCTCTACAGTGACCATTAATCGACTCAGGGCCCCGCTTAGCTTTCCTTGAGCGGCTTGGAAGTTAGCAATAGCCTCAGGCGTCAGATTATCGGTGCTTACATTGATACCAGTAGCTTGAGAACGAGCCTCAATGACACCGATCAATGTTTCTTTCTCAAATTCAGCATAGCCTTTTACGGTATTAACTAGGTTTGGAATAAGGTCCCCACGACGCTGGTAGGCACTTTCAACTTTTGCCCATTTGCCGTTAGTTTCTTCATCCAGAGTTACTAAGCCATTATAGGCTCCGACCACCCAGTTGATTAGTACTGCAATAACACCCAGTACGATGAGTAGGGTAATGGTTGATTTTTTCATATTAAGGGTATGATTAGATAAGGGTGATTTAAGCCTCCGACTTCATAGTACGAAGGATTTTCTGTAATTCAGATTTTACATAACTCAGTTTTTCTAAGGCTTCATGCTCTCTTTTAACCGCGCCAATTCCTTCAGCATTTAGCTTCTTTCTGGCACCATCTAGGGTTAATCCGCGTTCTTTGACCATTCCATGAATAGCACTGATCAGTTTAATGTCGTCGACCGTAAATTTCCGGTTGCCGTTTTTGTCTTTTTTGGGCTTGAGCTTACTGAACTCCTTTTCCCAATATCGAATGTTGGAAGCATTGATGTCTAATAGCTTAGATACTTCGCCAATAGAGTAATACAGCTTTTCAAGGCTGTCGAAATCCAAGGTCTCTTTCATAGTCTTAAAGTTACACAATCTTTCGATGAAGGCTGATAAATCTAGACCGCAGTGTACTAGAATTTAGCGTTTGAATTAATCGAAGCTTTGGTTGGAATGTGAGCTGATGTTCAACATTTCTTCATATTGCATTGGAGTCAGGTCATTGAAGAAATAATTCACGGGATTCACTTTTCGGCCGTCTTTAATAACCTCATAATGGAGGTGAGGTGCCGTTGATGAGCCTGTGGAGCCTATATAACCTATGATATCTCCACGCTTTACGCGTTGACCTCTATTCACTTCGACTTTGCTCATATGTGCATACAACGTTTGATAACCAAACCCGTGATCTATAACGATATGTCGCCCAAATCCCGAGCGACTTCTTTTATACGTAGTTACTTTACCATCACCTGTGGCGTAAATAGCAGTTCCAGTAGGCGCTGAAAAATCAGTGCCCCAGTGCATTTTACGTACTTTGTAAATGGGGTGAATTCTGTATCCATAGCCTGAGGCCATTCTTTTCAGATCCTTGTTGGCAACCGGCTGGATGGCTGGAATAGCAGCGAGCATCTCTTCTTTATTTCTTGCCATTTCAACGACGTCATCAAAGCTTTTTGTCTGCACATAAGCTCTTTTTGCAACTTGATCTAACTTTTTCCGAGTGTCCATAAGAAGCTCTGAGTTGTCAAAGCCTTCCAAGTTTTTATAACGATTAGCTCCGCCAAAACCTGCTGTACGTACCTCGGCTGGAATAGGTCCTGCCTCGAATATGGTGCGGTAAATTTCATCATCTCGCTTCTCAATATCGCCAAGCACATCTGTGAGTTGCCCTAGTTTCCCGTCCATGAGTTCGTATTGGATCACCATGTTATCCAATTCACGTTTCATCTTACGTTCTTTTGGACTCTCGAACCAAAGGTCAGCCGCTAAGTAAAAAACGAGGCCAAACGCCATTGCTGCGACGCTGAAAATAGTAACTTCCTGCAGTCTTTGTTTCCAGGTTCGGTCTATTCTCCTGTAGGACAGGTTTTTAGAATCGTACGTGTATTTTACTTTAGCCATAGTTTGTGCGTTATTTTTGCTGAGACGCAATAGTCACGCTAATATTGTGCCACAAAGAAACAAATTTAGTTTAACACCTAATCCAGTCCTGGGTAATGATTATTGACAACATACTCACTTCTAAAGAGATACGCAGAAAATTTTTAGCGTACTTCGAATCTAAAGGTCACGATATAGTGCCTTCAGCTCCTGTCGTGAACAAGGATGATCCAACGTTGATGTTTATCAATGCTGGGATGAATCCATTTAAAGACTACTTCTTGGGTAATGTCCAGCCTAAAAATTTGAGATTCTCGGACACACAAAAATGTTTGCGTGTTAGCGGAAAACATAATGATCTCGATGAAGTGGGCCATGATACCTATCACCATACGTTGTTTGAAATGCTTGGGAACTGGTCCATTGGTGATTATTTCAAGCCAGAGGCCATAGAATGGGCGTGGGACTTACTCACTAATGTTTACGGACTGGAAAAGGAAAGGTTGTATGTTACTGTTTTTGGTGGTGATAAAGCGGATGGATTAGCAAGAGATCATGAGGCATCTGATATATGGAGTGCGTTTGTACCCGCAGAGCGTATTATTGACGGTTCTAAAAAAGACAACTTCTGGGAAATGGGCGAGAATGGTCCTTGTGGTCCATGTTCGGAAATCCATGTCGATTTACGAAGTGAAACTGAACGAGACGCTATTTCTGGTGCTTCTTTAGTCAATGAGGATCACCCTCAGGTTGTAGAGATTTGGAATTTAGTTTTCATGCAATTCAACCGCAAATCGGATGGAAGTCTAGAAAACTTACCTGCCCAGCATATAGACACAGGAATGGGCTTTGAACGTCTTTGTATGGCAATACAGGGCAAGCAGTCTAACTATGATACAGATGTATTTACTCCTTTGTTAGATAAGGTTGCATCGATCTCAGGAATAAAGTACGGTCAGTCTGAATTAACAGATATAGCCCAACGCGTAATAGCGGATCATATTCGCGCTGTGGCTTTTGCCATTGCTGACGGACAACTTCCAGCAAGTGGCGGCGCTGGATATGTGATTAGAAGAATTCTACGAAGGGCCATTCGTTATGGTTTTTCTTACCTGAATTTGAAAGAGCCCTTCATGTATAAACTGGTCGATGTCCTGGAGAAGGAGATGGGTGAGTTTTTCCCGGAGCTAAGCAGCCAAAAAGTACTTGTAGAAAAGGTTATAGAAGAAGAAGAGCAGAGCTTTTTAAAGACACTAGCCCAAGGACTATCTAGGTTGGAAGAGTTTTTTAAGGGTAAGGAAAAGGTGCTTGATGGAAAGCAGGCCTTTGAGCTATACGATACCTATGGGTTCCCTATTGATTTGACGGAACTGATCATGCGAGAAAAGTCTTTATCAGTTGATATGGCTGGTTTTACTTTTGAAATGGCCGCTCAAAAAGAACGCTCCCGTGCTGCTACAAAACTCAGTACGGAGGATTGGATGGAATTGATTTCCAATGAAAACGAGGAATTTATTGGCTACGATGCTTCAGAGGCAGAGTTACGGGTAACGCGTTACAGAAAGGTTAAAGCTAAAAAGAAGGAGTTCTATCAATTGGTCTTTTCATCGACACCTTTCTATCCAGAAGGGGGAGGTCAAGTAGGGGATACAGGTGTCCTATTACAAGGCAGTCAGACTATCGACATCACAAATACCAAGAAGGAAAATGGCGTCATCATCCATTTTAGTGATGAGTTACCAGAGGACTTAACGGGTATTTGGAAGGCAGAAGTACACATTAAAAACCGGATGGAGACCGCTAAAAACCACAGTGCAACTCACCTCATGCATGAGGTATTACGCGAGGTCCTTGGGAGCCATGTAGAGCAAAAAGGATCGTTGGTCCAACCGGACTATCTAAGATTTGATTTTTCTCATTTTAAAAAGCTAAGTGGTGAAGAAATGGCTGCTATAGAAGAAGCTGTAAATGTGAAAATCCAGACTAATTATCCCCTGGAAGAGTTTCGGAATATTCCGATATCCCAGGCCAAAGAGATGGGCGCTATGGCACTTTTCGGAGAAAAGTATGGAGATTCCGTTCGTGCCATCAAGTTTGGAGAATCCATTGAATTATGTGGAGGAATTCATGTTCCAGCTACCGGTTCTATAGGTTTGTTTAAATTCATCTCTGAAGGAGCAGTCGCTGCAGGTGTACGCCGTGTAGAAGCGGTAACAGGTATGGCTGCGGTTCAATACGTCAATAATGAGTTGACTAAGCTACGCGCTACTCAGGAGGTTTTAAAGAATCCTCAAGACTTGGCAGCAGCCGTTACTCAGTTGAAAGAGAAGGAAGCTAGAGCACAGCGCGAAATAGAATCGTTGCGTAAGGAAAAGGCGTTATCCACTATCCATGATTTCGTAATAGGAGCCATTGAGTTCCATGGTGCTAAAGCTATTGTCTCAAGAACTGAAATGGATAACGGGAGTGTCAAGGATGTCGTTTTTAAGTTAAAATCTGAGCCAGGTCATTTGGTGATTTTAGCGAATGTATTTGAAGGTAAAGCAACCATTAGTGTTGGTTTAAGTGATGATGTCGTAAAAGAAAAGGGTTGGCATGCTGGAAATGTCGTTCGTGCATTAGCTAAACATATACAAGGTGGAGGTGGAGGACAGCCTGCGTTTGCAACAGCTGGTGGAAAAAATCCGGAAGGAATAGATAAAGTATTGGCCGATTGGCAAAACCATTTCTCATGAAAAACTGGATAAAATTTGGCGCAGTAGCGCTCGTATTACAAGTAGCATTTTCTGCTCAAGCTCAAACAGAAGATCCTATAGAGTACTTTACAGATAGTAAGATCAGCGACACGAAATTTTCGCTAGCAGCTGTTTATGCTCCTGCATATGCTTCTCGAAGACTTGCGTTGTATGAGCCAGTAGCAGACGGTAATGAGTTATTTGCGATGCTTAACGAGGGTGCCGGAGGTGTATATGGGCAGCGTTATGGCATGATGGCCTACTACGAATTACGCGGAATGTTTCATGTCGGGGTTGGTTTTACAACACAGAAAAGCGGCTTTATTTCAAAGGATTTTGCGGTATTTGACAGAAGAACCACTTCCCTAGATCTAGATACCATAGGCGTTTTCAATGCTAAAACTTCGTATTCCGCATTGAACATCCCCATTCAATTCATTTTTCATACCCAGATAACTGACCTCTGGGCACTGCAAGTGATACCATCATATGATCTCACTTTCTATAACATGATCGACCGTTCATGGGTGGGTGAAGGTGTGCCAGATTATTCAACGGATGCGGTGACAGGAGTCTTAGGGACTATGTACGATCGCGGCTCTGAGGAGTCCATCCAATATCATAAAGGATTCAATGGATGTATAGGCTTTGCACTAGGTAACGAGTTTAATGTTTCAAATAACTTAGTCTTATCGTTAAGAGCAGAGTTTAGATTAGGCTTGTTACCTATTAACTTAGAAGATGTAGCGCTTAGCGAAGTGCCTTATGGCCTAGGTGGCTCTGTTGGTTTCCGTTATTATTTGTAGAGAAAAGTTTAACGTATAAAAAAAGCCCGGTCGCAATTTGCGACCGGGCTTTTTTTATGCGGGTATTCCGGTTACTCTGCTGAAGCGGAATCGACTGTTTCTTCAACAACCTCTGTTGTTTCTTCTTCAGTTGGCGTGTCTCTGTTTTCGTTGAGCATCGTTACCATACGCTCGGTAATGTCATACTCTGTATTTGCGAAGATAATCTGTCCCCCTTCTTCATATAGAAGAATGAAATCTAGGTTGAGCTCGTCTTTAAGTACATCAATCGCTCCGTTCATGTCTTCACGCATTTGTGTCGTCAATGCGTTCTGCTTGACCATCAGGCGTTCTTGAGCACCTTGTTCCATAGCCATATATTGCTGTTGAACGCGTCTGAGATCAGCTTCATTAACTTCTCTCTGACGGGCCGTCATCTTAGGAGCTTCTTGCTGGTATAATTCTATGTTTTCTTGCAAGGATTGCTGACGACGTTGTAGTTCAGTTACGATTTCAGCTTCTTCAGCCTGTAACTCTAGTACCAATTCTTGGAAGTAATTGTACTGGCTTTGAAGAGAATCTATGCGTACATACGCCAAGCGGATTCCTTTATCAGTGTTTTCTACTGCAGGCTGCTGGCAACTGGCAAGTAAGGCAATACTAGCCATGGCTAGGAAGAACTTTTTCATCTTTAAAACTCTAGTTTGTTTAATATTTCTTCATTGACGAGTTCTGGAACAGTAACCTTAAGTGAGGGTGTGCGTTCCATCTCCCGCTTGATAGCGAATATAGCTTCTTTATTTCTAGCCCAAGAACGTCTAGCAATTCCATTATTTACATCATAAAGAAGCATATTTTCAATACGTTTCTCTGTTTCGGAACTCCCATCCAACAGCATTCCAAACCCGCCATTGATTACTTCGCCCCATCCAACGCCACCACCGTTATGAATACTCACCCAGGTTGCGCCTCTGAAACTTCCACCAATCACATTCTGGATTGACATATCTGCCGTAAAACTAGAGCCATCATAGATGTTACTGGTTTCTCTGTAAGGGCTATCTGTGCCACTCACATCGTGGTGGTCACGGCCAAGCACAACGGGTCCAATTTCACCCTTTTCAATAGCCCGGTTAAATGCTTTAGCGATTTCAATTCTGCCCTCGCTGTCAGCATATAGAATTCTCGCTTGAGACCCTACAACAAGTTTGTTTGCCTTAGCACCTTGGATCCAACGGATGTTATCATCCATTTGTTGCCTGATCTCAGCGGGTGCTTTTGCCATAAGTGCTTTGAGTACTTTTTCAGCAATAGCATCTGTCTTGTCCAAGTCTTCTGGATTTCCTGAGGCACATACCCAGCGAAATGGGCCAAAACCGTAATCAAAACACATTGGCCCCATAATATCCTGAACATAAGATGGGTATCTAAAGTATTCACCATCGGCATCCATGATTTCAGCACCTGCTCTAGAACTTTCTAGTAAGAAGGCATTGCCATAGTCAAAGAAATACATGCCTTGATCTACAAGTGTATTGATAGCGGTAACGTGTTTCTTTAAAGTCGTTTTAATACGTGACTTAAATTCTACAGGGTCACTAGCCATCATCTCATTTGCCTCTTCGTAGCCCATTCCTTGTGGATAATATCCACCTGCCCAAGGATTGTGTAATGAAGTCTGATCTGAACCCAGGTCAACAGGAACCTTACGTTCGGCCATTCTCTCCCACAGATCAACGATATTACCGAGGTAGGCTATGCTGCGTGCTATTTTCTCTTTTTGAAAGGATTGTGCCATATCAATGGCTTCGTCAGCACTCGTTGTGATCTCATCTACCCAACCTTGCTCATGGCGTTTGTAAGCAGCTTTTGGGTTGATTTCAGCAGTAATACTAACTACACCTGCTATATTAGCTGCCTTTGGCTGAGCTCCGGACATTCCACCTAGTCCGGCAGTAACGAAAAGCTTTCCTTCAGGACCTCCTTTAGATTTCATTCGTGCGGCATTTAGCACAGTAATGGTCGTCCCGTGAACAATACCTTGCGGACCTATATACATATATGAGCCTGCCGTCATTTGTCCATATTGCGTAACGCCTAATGCATTGAATTTCTCCCAATCATCGGGTTGACTGTAATTAGGTATCATCATCCCATTTGTCACAACTACACGAGGTGCATCCGATGTAGATGGAAAGAGACCCATTGGATGTCCGCTATACATATGTAAAGTTTGCTCCTGCGTCATTTCACTCAGGTATTTCATCGTGAGTACGTATTGTGCCCAATTCTGAAATACACCGCCATTTCCACCATAAGTAATCAGTTCTTCTGGATGTTGAGCGACTGCGGGATCCAAGTTGTTTTGGATCATGAGCATTATACATGCGGCTTGAGCACATTTAGCAGGATAATCGTTAATAGGACGAGCTTTTATGGCATAGTCGGGCTTGAAACGGTACATGTAAATACGACCATATTCTTTAAGTTCTTCAAGAAACTCGGGTGCTAATTCTGCATGCCATTCCTTTGGAAAATAACGTAAAGCATTTTCCAGGGCCAATCTTTTCTCACTGGGTTTGAGGATGTCTTTGCGTTTTGGCGCTCTATTTACATCTCGTGAAATGGTTCTTTTTGGAGGAATGATGCCTGGTATACCTGCAACTATGGCCTCCATAAATGGTGTTACTGTGGTCATTTAATTTCCTTTTACTCTGTGAGTTCCTTTGTCATAGCCATATGGGCAGTGCTTACAGCCACTAAGGCAACAATGTCCACGTTTAAGATGATATCGCTCCGTGAAGACAATAAATCCCTCGGGGCTTTTGTAATAATCTTCTGGATCTAACTCTTTATTAAACATAATTATGGGCAATGGGTTCGTAAAGGTACACTGCATTAGTTTTGTAGCATGGTTCAAGAAGAATTTCCGTTTCACTTACCGTCACCTTTTCAGAAGATCGATTATTTTAATCATCTGCCTGAACTTTGGATGAAAAGAGATGATTTGATTCATCCCGTGGTATCAGGCAACAAATGGCGAAAGCTCAAAGGATTCTTTCAAGACTGTGACAAAAGTAAGACGGTCCTCACTTTCGGTGGAGCATACAGCAATCATCTTCCTGCGACATCATTTGCCTTAAAGTATTATGGTATGCATGGAGTCTTAATTGTTCGTGGGGAAGAGTTGGATAAAGGCAGTAACCCATTTCTATCCTATTGTGCAGACCAAGGAATGCAGCTCAATTTTGTTTCAAGGTCCGATTATCGAGACCTAAGAGCACGCCAATGGCAGCCTACTCAGGAGCAATTGTTACTTTGGAACGTGAAAGAATTTCAATTACTTCCTGAAGGCGGTGCTGGCATTCATGCCATTCAAGGATGCGGCGAAATATGGAATGAAATTGACCGGATAATGACTCCTGGACACCTTGTGTTGGCCTCAGGTACAGCTACAACAGTGCTAGGTATATTACATGCGATGTCTAAAAATAGCAAAACACAAGTTCACGTAGTTAGTGCGGTAAAAGGCGCGAAAAAAGAACAAGAACGGGCCATTGATTTAGCCCACAGTAAAAACATTACGCTGGTTTGGATTGACGAAACATCCTTTGGTGGGTTTGGCCGCGTTGACGATATCTTACTCGAAAAAAAATCATCATTTACAGAGAAAACCACCATCCCCATAGACCGTAACTACAACGCTAAAGTGCTACACTATCTCAGTAATGTAAGACTTAATGGTACAGTGGTGTGGTTAAATACTGGCGGTTATCCGCTTTTCGAACTTATCTAAAGAGCCTTTAAGATCATCTGCTCTACTTCGTCACTGTCCCAGTTGTTTTCTATTCCCGGCATCGCTAATACCTCCTCCATGATGACATCGTGGCGCTGTCCTTCCATTAAAGCATCGTGGTATGGGATATTTGTGAATTTAACTTGAGTATACAATGGGGTCCATAGTTCAGGATTATTTCGCTGCACTTTAGCTTCAATCTTCTTGCGCAACTGAAACTTAGGGTCAGCTACTAGGTCGCGCATCTCTATAAAATTGCGAAGACTTAAATCCGCTATTGCATTTCCAGCGGGTACCCTTTGCTTACTGTATTCCACGAGTACGGCCTGTAAATCCTCATCACCATGCGTGTCTAATAGCTCGCAAAAGACCCTGACGTCCTCTAAAGATGCATTCATGCCTTCTCCATAAAAAGGAACAATAGCATGTGCAGCATCTCCAATTAACATAGTATTACTCCCCCAGTGATAAGGTTTGCAGCGGATAATAGCTAAAGCTGAGGTAGGGTTATTTTCCCATTGTTCTCCAAGATTTGGGATCAAAGGAATGGCGTCTTTAAAATATTTTTTGAAGTATTTCAATCCATCTTCAGCAGTGTGTAAATGATCCAGCCCAAACTCACCATCGTAAGGTGCAAAAACGGTACCCGTAAACCCATTGTCAGTATTTGCTAAACCCATGAGCATGAATTGCCCTCTTGGCCAAATATGTAAGGCGTCCAAATTTAATTGAGGACTACCATCCTCTGCAGCAGGGATATGAACTTCTTTGTATCCACTGTCAATATACTCTTGGCTGAAGTTGAATCTCGGTATCCCCTGAAGAGATTTTCGCACTGCTGACCCTGCGCCATCGGCCCCGACAATGAGATCGGCTTTAACTTCTATAGGACCCTCATTGTTATTAAAATAAGCAATACCAGCCTTGGTGTCAACGCCACTGCAAGAGGTGTTAAAATGTAAGTTGACGTTTGGTAAAGAGTCTGCTAATTCAACTAATTTTTTATTGAATTCGCTGCGCGAAATACTGTGAATGGCTTTTCCTTTAATACTGTATGGAAAGTAACTTTCGTTGCCTTCTATATCGTGTATTTGCCTTCCATGCGCCGGGACAACAATTTCCCGAATAGGTTCTTCTATACCTGCATATTTTAAAGCGGTCCATCCTCTATGGCCTACTACTAAGTTAATAGAGCGTCCACTCCCGTAAGAAGCGGATCTAGGGTCTTCACGTTTTTCGAAAACTTCTACGCTGTATCCTTTAGTGCCGAGTGTGTAAGCCATATATGACCCTGCCAAACCAGCACCTACAATAACGACTTTCTTCATGCTGAATGACTTTCTAAATAGGTTTTAAGAATCTGGCCAAACGACCTGATATCCTCAAATGAATTATACATAGGAACAGGAGCCATACGTATTACGTTGGGTTCTCTCCAGTCTACGATCACACCTTGTTCCATTAAATGATCAAATAGAGGCTTTCCGTATCCATGGACATGGACTGAAATTTGGGCGCCACGAGCACCTTCAGGTGTTATAATCTCAAGAAATTCACCAGTCTCTTTGGCCACAGCCTCAATAATTTGCTGCAAATAGGCGGTTAACTTCTCGCTTTTAGCGCGTAGGTTACTAATTCCTGCTTGATCTACCAGATCAAAGCTCGCGCGTACCGGAGCCATCGCCATTACGGGAGCATTAGAGAGTTGCCAAGCTTCTGCCGTCGGAATAGGCTTAAATTTTTCCGGCATTTCGAACCGCGTTTCTTTGTCGTGACCCCACCAGCCTTCAAAGCGGGGTAAGTCATTTTGTCCATGATGTTTTTCGTGGACAAAGTAACCGGCGGTGGCACCTGGTCCGGCGTTGAGGTACTTATAATGACACCAGGCTGCGAAATCTACATTCCAATCATGGAGGTGCAGTTCCACATTACCAGCACCATGAGCTAAATCCCAGCCCACAACAATACCCCGTTGTTGCGCATGTGAGGTAAGCTCCTCCATGGCCATTACTTGACCTGTGTAATAGTTAACACCACCGATCATCATCATGGCAATTTCGTCGCCATGTTTGTCTATCGCTGCTTTGAAATCTGCTGTATGAATATGGTGTTCGCCATCTCTTGGTGCAACTTCGATCAAATGCGTTGCCGGGTCTAGCCCGTGAAACCTTAGCTGTGAGGCCAGCGCATATTGATCAGAAGGGAAGGCCTTGGCTTCACATAAAATTTTTGTTCGCTTGCCTTTGGGTCTGAAAAAACTGACCATGAGTAAATGCAGATTGTTTGTGAGAGACCCCATAACCACTACTTCTTCAGGCTTTGCTCCAACTATTTTCGAGAGACTTTCTGAGAAGAACTCATGGTAGGGCATCCAGGGTCTACGTGCACGAAAGTGACCTTCAACTCCCCAGTTTTTCCAATCCTCTAGTTCCTCAAAGAGGTACTCTTTGGCGTTCTTAGGCTGTAACCCAAGCGAATTTCCTGTAAAATATAATGTTTGCTTACCGTCGATCACAGGAATATGAAATTGATCGCGGAAAGAGGCAAGAGAATCGGACTGGTCAAGTGCTGCTGCGTAACTATGATCTAAGACATTCATAAGCATTTATTCTGAGTACTTAAAGATAGGGCAAAAGGGCTACTAGGCCTAATAATAACCAAGGTAGACCTTCTATAAAAAAGCTGTAATACAAGTCGCCGAAATTGTGGTTGGCTATAACAATTACGATGGCGAAAAAACAGAACAATAGGAAGGTTGCGTTTAGTGGTAGTCCAAAATAGAGCACTAAAAGCATAAAGCTTAGCCACAAACAGGCGTGTGCTATGAAGATGCTATTTCTAGCCCCAAATAAATGAGGTAGAGTTTTTATGCTTTTACTATCGATACTGGAGTCTCTAACGTCAAATGGAATAGTTAAAGCGGCAGCCCAAAGCATTCTTTCCATAAAATGCATCCAGCCATTTTCACCGTTCCAAACAGCAGGGATAAATGCGGTGATATAAGCCCATAGGCCTGCGATAATAATAAGTTTTAGACCTGGTACGGAACGCAGTCCACCTCCTTTATTCTTTAAAATAAACGGTATTGGATATAGAAATGCGATAGCTCCGCCAAATACATAGTGCAACAGAAGCCCCCACGAATGTATGTTTATAAACTCCGCTACAGAGATGACTAGTCCTAGGATGATACTGAGCCAAGAAATACGGGGCATCTGCGCCTTCCATTGTGATACTTTCGAAGATAAATCAGTATCTGAAGGTCCTTCAAACAGGTGGGCAAACCCATAGACAACCAAGGTGCCTGAGGCATTTAATAATGCGAGGGAATGCGCTTGACCATCAACTAGGTATTCGGTAAACTTAGTCAAGGCCCAAACAGCGCCTGCGACCCAAAAATTGGCATAAACAACCAATCTTAATAAGCCTGAAAAAGTGTTCGTAATTGTGTTTAAACTTCTTTCCATTCTAGGATGTTAAAAGTAGGCAATGTTAACCACCTGTGATGTAATTTTACGTCACTAAAAACTGAATCACAATATGAAGCGCAATTCATTTGCTTACAGACACATTGGACCAAAAGCGATTGATGTAGATCAAATGCTATCTACCATTGGAGTAGATTCTATTGACACATTGATCGACCAAACTGTGCCAGCTGCTATTCGTGCGGACAAGGAGTTAGATCTCGAGCCCGCAATGACTGAAGCTGAATTTGCCACACACATCACGGCGTTGGGTGAGTTAAACCAGGTGTTTAAAACGTACATAGGAATGGGTTACCACCCCACGGTTCTTCCCGGTGTGGTTCAACGCAATATATTGGAGAACCCCGGCTGGTACACCGCTTACACGCCCTACCAAGCTGAGATCGCACAAGGTCGTTTAGAGGCGTTGATGAATTACCAAACCATGGTAGTTGACTTGACAGGAATGGAGCTTTCAAATGCTTCATTATTGGATGAGGCGACGGCTGTTGCAGAAGCAATGAGCATGTTTTACGGCGCTATGCCTAGAGCTAAGAAAAAGTCGGGAGCATCTAAGTTTTTTGTCGATCACAAGACTTTCCCTCAAAGTTTAGCATTATTAAAAACAAGAACTGAACCTATTGGCGTTGAGATCGTCATGGGCGATTATAGAGATTTTAACCCTTCGGACGACTTTTTTGGCGCGATAGTGCAATACCCCAATGCAGACGGATCTATCGAAGATTACCGTGCATTTGCGGCAAAATGTAATGCTTCGGAAATACAGTTGGTTGTCGCGGCAGATATATTGTCCCTAGCGCTACTTACTCCTCCCGGAGAATGGGGTGCGGATGCAGTTGTTGGCACAACACAGCGCCTTGGTATTCCTTTGGGTTACGGAGGGCCGCACGCAGCATTCTTTGCCACTAAGGAGTCTTACAAGCGTTTTATTCCTGGGCGTATCATTGGTCGTACTATTGACACAGATGGCAATCCGGCGTTAAGGATGGCACTTCAGACTAGAGAGCAACACATTAAACGCGATAAAGCGACATCAAACATTTGTACCGCACAAGTATTGCTGGCTGTAATGGCCGGTGCTTATGGTGTTTACCATGGTCCGGAGGGTTTGATGGATATCGCTGAAGGAATTCACATGAAGTCTGCGACCTTGAATGAGGCCGTGAAGGGAATGGGTCTGGTACAGCATAACGCCACCTTCTTTGATACTTTGAAAATATCACTTAAAAATAGCGACAGTGATTCTTTAAAGAAAGCAGCAGAAGACGCTCGTATAAACTTCAGATATCTAGATCCAATGACTATTGGGATATCGTTGAATGAGACGACTACGGACTCAGATGTCGCTGAAATCATTGCTTTACTTGTGAAGGTAGAAGGTATAGAGACCATTGAAATGGCGGACCTGTCCATGTACTTACCAGTGGAGCTTTCTCGTACTACTGATTTCATGACGCATGAAGTGTTTCACAACTATCGCAGTGAAACAGAGATGATGCGCTACTTGAAGTACTTAGAGCGTAAAGATTTAGCCCTGAACCACAGTATGATATCGTTGGGGTCTTGTACCATGAAATTGAATGCTGCCTCAGAGATGATTCCGTTGTCAAGTGGATCCTGGAATTCGTTGCACCCGTTCATACCTACGGAGCAGGCACAAGGTTACATGCATGTGATCGAAGAGTTAGAACGAGATCTTTCTGAAATCACTGGATTTGATGCGACTTCATTACAGCCTAATTCAGGTGCACAAGGAGAATACGCTGGATTAATGGTCATTAGAGCGTACCATCAATCCAACGGTGATCACCACAGAAATATTGCGTTAATTCCTTCCTCTGCCCATGGAACGAATCCTGCATCCGCTGTGATGGCAGGTATGAAAGTGGTTGTTGTGGGTTGTGATGAGAACGGAAATATTGATGTAGAAGATCTTCGTGCAAAAGCAGAATTACACAGTAATAATTTATCATCATTGATGATTACCTACCCTTCAACGCACGGTGTGTTTGAAGCTAGCGTAAAAGATGTGACAGCCATTATTCATCAACATGGAGGTCAAGTTTATATGGATGGTGCTAATATGAATGCCCAAGTGGGACTAACGTCACCCGGTTTGATTGGCGCAGATGTTTGTCACTTGAACTTGCACAAAACATTCGCTATTCCTCATGGTGGAGGTGGTCCAGGTATGGGCCCGATTTGCTGTAAAGCGCACTTGGCTCCTTTCTTACCGAAACATGATGTAATTGACATGGGTGGATCTCAAGGGATTAGTAGTATATCTGCTGCTCCATGGGGTTCTGCGTTAATTCTGTTGATTTCGTACGCCTACATTAAAATGTTAGGTGCTCAGGGACTTACGGACAGTACAAAGTATGCCATTCTCAGTGCCAATTACATTAAAGAGCGTCTCGCAGGTTCTTTCGATGTGCTCTACACTGGGGAAAATGGACGTTGTGCCCATGAGATGATTTTGGATTGTCGCCCGTTCAAACGAGATGCAGGAATAGAGGTTACTGACATCGCTAAGCGATTGATGGATTACGGATTCCATGCACCTACGGTCAGCTTTCCTGTAGCCGGAACCGTGATGGTGGAGCCCACAGAAAGTGAAGGTTTGGATGAACTAGATAAATTCTGTGATGCCATGTTGAGCATACGTCAGGAAATAAAAGAAGTGGAATCAGAAGAGTCTGATGCGGTCCATAATGTATTAAAGAACGCTCCCCATACCCAGTACATGATTTGTGCAGATCAATGGGACTTCCCTTATACCAGATCTAAAGCAGGCTTCCCACTTCCTTTTGTCAGTGATAACAAGTTTTGGCCAACGGTGCGTCGTGTGGATGATGCGTATGGTGACCGTAATTTAAGTTGTACTTGTGCTCCAATAGAAAGCTATATGGAAGCTACTGAGGTATAAACTTACGTTGTATTAAAAAAAAACCACCCCTGAGGCCAAGGCCTAGATCGGAAGAGCACACG
>CAJJCK010000039.1 GCA_905182675.1 uncultured Cryomorphaceae bacterium
GTCTATAGTTCGTTTAGATAAAAAGAGGATTTTGGAAATCTCGTCATTAGTCAACTGGTCGCAAATCAATTTAATGATTTCAACTTCGCGTTTGCTCAGCCTGGAGAGAGAAGGGTTGTCTGCATTCAGTTCAATGCTTGATTTGCCTAAAATTCGATGCTCAATTAATTCGTTTGCTATGCGCAACGAAAAGTAAATCTTGCCTTCAAGCACCCTAGAGATCGCGTCCACAAGACCTTTTGCAGATAAGTTTTTTGTGACATAGCCACGAGCACCTGCCTTGAGCATATTGCTCGCGTAAGTGGAGTCGTCATAATTAGATAAAGTAAGGATGTGTTGACGGGGATAAAGATTGATAATGTTTTTAGTCAATACAGCTCCGTTTGTTTCTTCGAGTTGATAGTCCATTATGACTAGATCAAACGAATTGTTTTTCAACATCAACATTGTTTCTTCAGCGCTGCCCGCCTCGAGAATAGTGAAAACATAGGTATCAAACTCACCTAATTCAAGCATGGTTTTAATGCCATCACGAACGATTGGGTGGTCGTCGACGATCAGTATTTTAACGGTTGTTTTGTCCATGGGTTAATGTGTTAATCTTAAGTAAATATACTAATGATTCAATATTGTGTTAGAATTTGATCCAGTAAATTATTGATAACCAGACATATTATTATGAGATCTATGCGCAACATCTGTTGTTTTAGGCGGTTGATCTAAAAAAACACGTATATTTGCCGAAACTTTTTGGCACTCAAAAGGGGACTTCGGTCCCCTCTTTTATTGCCGGTGATTTATGGAGTACGCAGTAATAGAGCAAGCGGCAAAGCTTGCAGCAGAGGAAAACAATGCTTTTTTAGTTGAGCTTGAAGTCAAGCCTAACAATGTGATTATTGCTTTTGTCGATTCTGATGAAGGTCTTAACATGGACCAGATTAAGATGATTAATCGTAGGATGGAGGCTGAGTTCGATAGGGAAATTGAAGATTTCAATCTCACTATTAGCAGTCCAGACTTGAATCGGCCTCTTAAGATTTTGCGTCAATACAATAAGAATGTCGGTAGGTTTTTAAAAGTAAAATTTAACGACCGCGAAGAAGAAGGTGAGTTACTTGAAGTAACGGAGGAGTATATAGTTTTGAGTGTGCCACAGCAAAAGAAAAGCGCTCCAAACCAGGAATTGAAAATTGATTTTAACGATCTTACAGAAGCTAAGGTTGCAATTAGATTTAAATAGGACCATTTAGTTAATATTATCAATGGAGAATCAAGCGATTATTGAAAGTTTCCTCGCCTTTAAAGAGGAGAAGAATATCGACAGAACCACTTTGATGGCTTTCATTGAAGAAGCCTTCCGTAACCAGCTTCGCAAGAAGTATGAAACGGATGAGAACTTTGATGTCATTGTAAACCCAGATAAAGGTGATCTAGAAATTTGGCGCAACAGAACTGTTGTAATAGACGGTGCGGTTGAAGATGAAAACTTAGAGATTGAACTTACTGCGGCTTTGAAAATTGAGCCAGATTATGAAGTGGGTGAAGAAGTTTCGGAAGAGGTAAAGCTTATTGACCTTGGCCGTCGTTTTATTTTGGCATTCCGCCAGAATTTAGTGAGTCGTATACAGGAGCATGACAACTCTGAGTTGTTTAAACGTTACAAGGATTTAGAAGGTGAGATCATTACTGGAGAAGTACACCATGTACGTCACCGTGAGGTCATCGTTTATGATGATGAAGGAAATGAATTGATTCTCCCTAAAGATCAAATGATTGGTGAGCGTGAGTTTTTCCGCAAAGGAGATCCTATTCGCGCTGTAGTCAAGGAGGTCATTTTTAGAGGAACTAAGCCTGTTGTGATCATGTCGCGTACGGATGAGCGTTTCTTAGCGAAATTATTTGAGCAAGAAATCCCAGAAGTGTATGATGGATTAATCACCATTAAGGGTGTTGTTCGTATACCGGGTGAAAAGGCTAAGGTTGCAGTGGAGTCTTATGATGACCGCATAGATCCAGTAGGTGCTTGTGTGGGAATGAAAGGGTCACGTATTCACAGCATCGTTCGCGAACTGCGCAATGAGAATATTGATGTGATTAACTACACGACAAATTTACAGCTCTACATTCAACGTGCATTGAGCCCGGCGAAAGTCACCAGCTTGAAAATAGATGAAGACGCACGACGTGTTGAAGCATATTTAGCTCCGGATCAGGTTAGTTTAGCCATTGGTCGTGGAGGTACAAACATCCGTTTAGCAAGTAAATTGGTGGACATGGAGATTGATGTATACCGTGATGATATCGAAATCGAGGACGACATTGAACTCGACCAGTTCAGCGATGAAATTGAAGCATGGGTGATTGCGGAATTGAAGAAAATTGGCTGTGATACTGCGAAGAGCGTCTTGAAATTGACGAAGGCGGAATTGGTATCAAGGGCTGACCTAGAAGAGGAGACAGTGGATAATTTACTGTCTATTCTGAAGCAAGAATTCGAAGACGAAGAATAAAGAAAACCTAAAGACACTCTATGAGTAGCGTCAGATTAAGTAAGGCCACAAAAGAGCTTAACATTTCCTTAGACCGTGCGGTTGAGGAATTAGCGAAGCAAGGCCACGACATTCCGAACAACAGAAACCATAAGATTACGGACGATCAGTACGGAGCCTTAAGGACTGCTTTTGCGGATGACCTAGAGCGCAAGAAATTGTCGGAAGAGGTTACGCAACAGGTAAAAGAGGAAAAAGAAACCCTACGCGGTATCAAGGAGGCTAAGAACGACTCTGTTTCTGCACCAGCTCCAATAGAAGAGGCTCCTGTAGCTCCTGTTGTTGAGGTTGCTCCTGTCGTTGATGTAACCCCTAAAGAACAATCCATTACAGAGCCCGCAGTAGAAGCTCCAAAAGAGGATAAGCCGGTTGATGAAGTTCAGAAGCCGCCTGTCAGTACCAAGGTCGAAATGGCACCTGTTCTTTCAGAGGTAGGTGGATTAAAAGTGATGGGTACAATCGATCTTGAGGCACAAAAACCAAGAAAGAAAGAGAAGCCTAAAGCTATTCCTAAGACCGAGCCAAAACGTCAAGAGAAAGTCGCTGTTGTTAAGGGTCCTAAGAAATCTGGCGGTGGCGGTAAGATCGTCGAGCAAATCAAGCAGGAAAAGCCTGAGGAAATTGAAGAGAAAAAACCTGAGGATTTAGAATTCAAGACAAAATATGTCAAGATTGATGGGCCTAGATTTACGGGTCAAAAAATTGTTCTTCCTGTTGAGAAACCTAAAGTTGATAAGAAAAAGCGCAAGCGAATCAAGACTGCAGGTCCTAGTGGAGCCACTCCTGCTCAGGTAGATCCTAAGAAACGTGCTGGTGCACCAGCTCGTGGCCCAGGCACCAATAGAAACGCCAAGGGACAACTACGTCGCCCAGCTGTTGTTCAGAAGAAAGAATTGACGGATGAGCAAATTCAGAAGCAGATAAAAGAAACCTTAGAGAAACTTACTTCAGGTAAGAAAAACAAGGGTGCTAAAATTCGCCGTGATAAACGCGCTGAACGCCGTGAAAGAGATGAGTTGAAAGACCTTCAACAAGCGGAAGAAAGTAAAATATTAAAATTAACTGAATTCGTTACAGTAACGGAATTGGCTAACATGATGCTCGTTACTGTGAATGAGGTTATCGCTTCATTGATGGGTGTTGGAGTGATGGTTACCATGAATCAACGTCTCGATGCAGAAATGCTAGAGATGGTTGCTGAAGAATTTGGCTTTGGAGTAAACTTTGTGGATGAAGAGGTAACGGAGACGTTCCTTGAAGAAGTTGACAAGGAGGAAGATTTAAAACCACGTTCCCCTATCGTTACAGTGATGGGCCACGTGGATCACGGTAAGACATCCCTGTTGGATTATATCCGAAAGGCAAATGTTATTGCTGGAGAAGCTGGAGGTATTACACAGCATATAGGCGCCTATAGTGTGGAGGTTCATGACGGTCAAATGATTACGTTCCTTGATACACCTGGTCACGAGGCATTTACGGCCATGCGTGCACGTGGTGCCCAGGTAACTGATATTGCAGTGATTGTTGTTGCAGCAGATGATGCTGTAATGCCACAGACGAAAGAAGCTATTGCACATGCCCAGGCGGCAGGTGTTCCAATCGTTTTTGCCATCAATAAAGTGGATCGTGACGTTTCTAATCCAGAGAAGATAAAGGACCAGTTGGCACAAGAAAACATGCTTGTGGAAGACTGGGGTGGAAAAATCCAATCTCAGGAAATTTCCGCAAAGACAGGTATGAACGTGAAGGAATTACTGGATAAGGTGATTCTAGAGGCTGAAATGCTAGATCTTAAAGCTAATCCAGATAAAAAAGGAAGTGGTACTGTCGTTGAAGCATCTCTTGATAAGGGACGTGGATTTATGTGTACGGCTTTAGTTCAATCTGGAACATTAAAAGTAGGAGACTATGTTTTAGCTGGCCAACACAGTGGTAAGGTTAAAGCCATGCTTGATGAGCGAGGAAACCGCATTAAGGTAGCAGGTCCATCTACACCAGTAAGTTTATTAGGGTTAGATGGCGCACCTACTTCAGGCGATAGATTTATTGTCATGGATGACGAGAGAGAGGCGAAGCAAATTGCTGCTAAGCGTCTCCAGTTACAGCGTGAGCAGTCAGTTCGTTCTCAGAAAAAGATGACGCTAGAAGAAATTGGAAGACGTCTGAAAGTTGGAGATTTCAAAGAACTCAATATCATTCTTAGGGGTGATGTTGATGGTTCTGTAGAGGCCTTGTCAGATTCGTTACAAAAACTGACCACGGAGGAAATTCAAGTCAACATCATTCATAAAGGTGTAGGTCAAATTTCAGAGAGTGATATTCTTTTAGCCACCGCATCGGACGCTATTGTAATTGGATTCCAGGTTCGTCCTTCTGCGCAAGCCCGTAAATTGGCAGAGAAGGAAGAAGTTGAGATCCGTATGTACTCGATCATCTATGATGCCATTAACGAAATCCATGACGCCATGGAGGGAATGCTTTCGGCAGAGGTTAAGGAAGAAATCATGGGTAGCGCAGAGATCCGTGAGGTATTTAAAATCTCTAAAGTCGGAACCATTGCAGGTTGTATGGTCCAAGACGGAACCATTGAGCGTAACCACGATATTCGTGTTATTCGCGATGGTGTTGTTGTTTTCACAGGTAAACTTGGCTCATTGAAGCGCTTCAAGGACGATGTGAAAGATGTCCGTCAAGGATTTGAGTGTGGTCTGAACGTTGAGAAATTCAATGATATCCAGGTCGGTGACGTGATTGAAGCCTTCTCTCATATTGAGGTGAAGCGTAAGCTATAACAGCATTTTAAATAGATTCAAAAAACCCAGCGCATCGTGCTGGGTTTTTTTTTACCTGTAGGATCAGAGCACTGGGCTTGTCTTTCTATTTAGCCCAGACTTATTTTAGTGTAGTATGATACTTCCAACTAGGAATAATGCGCCGTAAACGGCTGCTATTCCCAAAATCCAATAGATGAACAGGACCACGGAATGAGGCCCAGGCTTAATGTCCTCAGATGCGGGGACTCTCCACTGTACGGGCTTCCAAGAGCCTCCAGGTCTAATTTTGCTATAGAAAGCCACGAGGGTTGACTGCGGTTCTGGTTCCGTTGCATACATAACAACGATCCATGAAATGGTGGTGAAGGCTACAGTGAAAAAGAAGCTGTTCGGGAATACCCAGTCGAGTCCTAGGTGGGCAAAGGCATATCCAATGAATGGCGCTAGTGTCGCTGTGATTTCGGTCCAAGCATTTATTCTCCACCAATACCAGCGCAGGATAAGTACTAAGCCTAGCCCAGCTCCACACTCCATAATGAATTGCCATACCCCAGCTATGCTATTCATTTGAGAGGTTACCGCTAACCCGAGTAAAGCCAGTACCAGCGTAGAGAGTCGGGAAGCCATGATACTCGTTTTTCTAGGTGCGCCAGGTCGTATAAATCTAAGGTAGAAGTCGTTGATTAAGTAGGAGGCGCCCCAATTCAACTGGGTTGACATGGTTGACATATAAGCAGCAAAGAAAGAAGCCAAGAGCATACCTAAGACACCAGTCGGAAGGTAGTCTCGCATGATAAAAATATACCCAAACCGGTTGTCTTGCTGATACTTAACTGCTTCAGGTAGTTGGTCTCCATATTTGGGTTCCCATACTGACAACCACTCCTGGTATTCCAGTTGCTGCACCACAGTGAGTGGCTCACATTCTACGTGCTGTGCCAGGCATTCATAGGTCATGAACTCAGGCATCGTAGCGGAGGGGTCACCTTTACTGGCATATAAGGATATAGCAGATAGAGCAACTAGAATCCAAGGCCATGGCCGAACGGCGTAATGACCAATTTGAAATAGCGCACTTGCTAAAAACGAAGATCTTTCATCCTTCGTCGCTAACATTCGCTGGGCACTGTATCCACCACCACCTGGTTCAGCACCAGGATACCAAGAGGTCCACCAGACCATACCGAAAAAAGCAAGAAAAGAAGCTAAGGAAATTTGATACGAACCTTCTTGTGCTTCTCCTCCAATGGATGGGAAAAACGAAAATGTTTCCTCGGGAAGAGTGTTTTTGAGTCCCTCAATCCCACCAACTTCCGGCGATTTTAATACGTACACGGCCAGCGCAATAGACCCTGACATGGCAAGAATGAATTGAAACACAT
>CAJJCK010000040.1 GCA_905182675.1 uncultured Cryomorphaceae bacterium
AGGTATGGCATTGCGACACCGAAGAGAACTTAGTCAAAGCTTTAATGGTCAATACCTTTTTGGGCCCAACTCGTACCTTAGTCTAAACCTTCGTCATAGCTGGAATAGAATTGAAAATGAAGGCGTGTTTCATCTAAATGAAAACGGAAGCCTAAAACCATCTGGAAGTTATCAAGACCCTGATTTACGCATCAACTTTTTCAATGCGGATTTGAAATACGTTTTATGGTTTGCCCCGGGTCGCGAGTTAAACTTCCTTTACAGGGCATCTCTTGCGAATTCAGACAACCAGGCGTCATTGGATTATTGGCGGAACCTACAATCGGTTTCCGGGATCGCTGCAGATCACCTTTTTAGCCTTAGGGTAGTCTATTTCTTAGATTATGCCGAGATTGTGAATTAAGTTACCTTTACACTACTATGATTACGATAAAAGGGGTCACAAAAAATTACGGTAATACACCAGTTTTAAGAGGAATTGACGCCACTATTTCTAAAGGTGACTTCATTACCCTTGTGGGTGCCTCTGGTGCCGGGAAAAGCACTCTTCTCCACCTTATCGCAGGCTTAGACACTTCCACAGAAGGCTCTATTAGGTTCAATGGTGTCTCACTAGAGGACATGAACAAGAATGAATTAAACACATTCCGAAATTCTCATGTAGGTCTGGTATTTCAGTTTCACAATCTTTTACCTGAACTCACCGCACTTGAGAATACAACTTTACCGAAATGGATTGGTGGCTCCATGGATGATCTGGCAAAAGAACGGGCATTAGAGCTGCTCGGACTCTTAGGAATAGCCCATAGAGCAAATCATCTACCAAGTGAGTTAAGTGGCGGTGAACAGCAACGTGTAGCCATTGCGAGAGCTCTGATGAATGAACCTGAAATATTGCTTGCTGACGAACCTACCGGTAATCTCGACAGTGCAAATGCCCAAGCTGTGCACGAATTACTAATCAACCTGAATGAAAAACTCGGTCAAACCATAGTCGTTGTCACTCACAACGAAGCATTGGCAAGCCTAGGTACCAGACATTGGAGCATGACTGATGGCTCCCTCGTACAATCTTAAAACGCAAAATGAACTTACCGCAAGACGAGCTCAGGGATTTTTTGATTGACAAAGCGAATCAATATGCACAACACAGTTTCATTCAAGATGATCCTATACAAATACCCCACTCCTACTCTAACACAAAAGACATAGAAATTAGTGGACTAATTGCTGCAACCCTAAGCTGGGGAGGCCGTAAAACTATTATAGCAAAGTCTAAAAACTTGATGGAACGTATGGATAACAGTCCTGCTGATTTCATTCGAAATGCGACCGCTTCAGATTTACAATCATTTGATGGATTTGTGCACCGTACATTTAAAGCTGATGATATAAAAGGCCTGGCCGCGTCGTTGCAAAAACTCTATAATGAATACGAGTCAATTGGTGATTTTTTCAAACAATCACTGAAACCAGCGGACATCAATATGGCAAGCGCTTTTAGTGCCTTTAAGTCATTTCTATTGAGTCATGGACTACCCCAAAGAGCAAGCAAACACTTCGGAGACCCTCTTAAAGGAAGTGCCTGTAAGCGTTTAGTGATGTACTCTAGATGGATGGCCAGACCAAACACAGAAGGTATCGATTTCGGTATTTGGGACGTTAGCCCTTCCCTACTCAGTATTCCACTTGACGTGCACAGCGGTCGTGTTGCGCGCAGTCTTGGATTACTAACCAGAAATCAAAGCGACTGGAAGGCAGTATTAGAATTAGACTCATCAGTTAGATCAATTGCTCCTGATGACCCTTCTAAACTCGACTATGCTTTATTTGGACTGGGTGTATACGAGGAATGGAAATAACTTAGAGGGCCATTAATCCTGGGATTTTAGTAGCTTCTTCATAACGCTCAATGACAGCGTCAACACTTAGCATCATCTCCTTAGCACTAATAGAAACGAACTTACCACTCTTACTTTTTCTCAGCTCTACCTGAGCAACCGTAGCATCAAAAAGCGCCTCAGCTTGAGCTAATTTTTGGTTGTCGGATGGCACAATAAACTTAAACAGGTAGACAGACGGCCATGTTAATATTTCTAACTTCTCTCGGAGGCCTTTATATGGATCTTCACTCATTATCTGTGATCAATTATTACGCAAAAGTAAAGCATCACTAGAGAATGCCTGGCTTTTTAAAAATTCTGTCGCCGATTCTATTTTAGGTTGCATGAATTCATCTTCATCAATTACCGTACAAACCATACGGAACTCATCTAGCAATGCTTCTAATTCACCTGAAGGCCTGACCTCTCTTAAGTACAAGGCCTGAGAAGCGTTGAGTAACTCAATACCTAAAATGGTATACAAATTATCAAGCACCTTAACGAGCTTAGTAGCCGCATTTGCACCCATACTTACGTGATCTTCTTGGCCATTAGAACTTTCAATGCTATCCGCTGAGGCAGGAGTACAATATTGTTTGTTTTGACTCACAATTCCTGCAGCAGTATACTGGGCTATCATCAAGCCACTATTCAATCCAGGGTTTTTAACTAAGAATGGTGGTAAATTTCTACGACCAGATATTAATTGGTAGGTTCTTCGCTCAGAAATACTCCCATATTCATGTAGGGCTAATGCGGTATAATCTAATACTAAGGCTAAGGGCTGGCCATGAAAATTACCTGCAGAAATTATCGCATCTTCAGCCTCTAAAACTACAGGATTATCTGTAGCTGCATTTACCTCAATATCAATAACTTCTATAGCATGTATTAAAGCATTTTTAGACGCTCCATGTACCTGCGGAACACACCTGAAACTATAGGGATCTTGAACGTGCAGTTTCTCGCTGTGCATGGTAGGACAAACATCCAGCCAGCCATAAATTCTTGCTGCTGTTTTGATCTGGCCCCATTGCGGTCGAGTAGCATGTACTCCGGATGTAAATGCTTCAATCCGTCCATCGTGTGCCACCGTAGAAAGAGCCGCTATTTTATCCGATAAGTAATCTAACTTCTGGCCATGAATCATAGCATATATTCCATGAGCAGACATAAATTGCGTTCCGTTTAGAAGCGCCAAGCCTTCCTTAGAAGCTAATTCACACGGTACCCATGGCTGAACAGGAGAACGCGATAGAAATGTTTGTGTCGTAACCTTATTGCCATTCCACCATAAAAATCCTTCGCCTAATAACGGTAGGCTCATGTGGGCTAATGGGGCTAAATCTCCCGAGGCTCCCAAAGATCCTTGCTCATAAATAACAGGAAGTACACCTGAATTGTACAGGTTTATCAACTCTTGAACGACCACGAGGCGTATACCGCTAACTCCAACGGCAAAGCTTTGCACCTTCAAAGCAATCATTAGTCTAACAATCTCGTTACGCACATAATCACCTGCACCACAAGCATGTGAGCGAACTAGGTTAGTTTGCAGCTGACCTAGCTTATCAGGAGATATTTCCACATTACATAAAGAGCCAAAACCCGTGTTTACGCCGTAAATAGGTCGCTCACTTTTAGCTGATTTAGCCTCAAGAAAAGATCTTGAAGCTACAATCCGTGCTTCAGCTAGTGATCCAAGGCTAAGCTTACAATTCCCAAGTGAAATTGATTCATATTGTTTAAATGACAAAGGTTGATCGCCTAATACAATTGTGGTCATGTGCAGTAATTTGTAGTTGCAAAATACGCCACAACTCCTGTTAGATAATAAACTTAGTGAACCTAAACACTTAAATTGCGTTTAGAATCTTAGAACAATCTACTACTCAATGAAACATTTTGTCATCATAGGCGGCAGCAAAGGAATTGGCAAGGCCACCGCAGAACTTTT
>CAJJCK010000041.1 GCA_905182675.1 uncultured Cryomorphaceae bacterium
CGGTATCTAGGTAATAATAGTTCAGGTAGAATGGGTGCTGCTTTAGCAAAAGCTGCTTATTCACTAGGCGCAGAGGTTACGTTGATTCTTGGCCCCACGCAAGCCTCTCTCGACATAGAACACATAGAAACCATCCATGTCATCAGCGCTAAAGATATGCTGGAAGCGACGTTATCTAAATTCAGCGATGCGCATCTAACAATATGCACGGCCGCGGTGAGTGACTTTAGACCTTTAACTGTTGACATCAACAAAATAAAAAAAGTAGACAATGGGTCTACGATGACCATAGACCTAGAGCGAACTTCGGATATACTAGCCTCCTTAGGCGCCTTAAAAAAGGAAGGGCAATATGTGATTGGATTTGCCTTAGAAACTCAAAATGGTCCTTCTTATGCAAAAGATAAATTAGTCCGCAAGTCTGCTGATGCAATCGTTCTGAATGTTTTGGGCAAACAAGGGGTAGGTTTTGAATCCACTACGAATGAGGTTCAAGTATACTTTGCTGATGGACACGAAATATTTTATCCAATTCAATCAAAGGATATATTAGGAGGTGTATTAATGTCGTTATTTACGAAACACTTCCATCTTAGAAATGAATAAATACGTTTTAACAGCCTTACTCTTTGTATATACTCTGTCCACGTTGTCCGCTCAGGAGCTTCGTGCAACGGCGAGAGTATTGAGTCCTGAAGTCCAGGCTACTAATAAGGACGTTTTTATAGCTCTCGAAAGTACTTTACAAAGCTTTCTTAACGGTTACACGTTTACGGATCACAAGTATTCAGATCAAGAGAGAATTGCTTGTAGTTTTATTTTGACGATAGAGAGTATGAGCGGTAGTAGGTTCAGTGCTAACCTACAAATTCAGTATTCTCGCCCCGTGTTTGGATCCCAGTATAATTCACCTGTGCTGAAGGTAATGGACAAGGATGTGGTTTTTTCCTATCGAGAAAACGAACCCATTGATTTTCAGCAAAACACGTTTACCACGAACCTTAGTTCGATTTTGGCTTTTTACGCTTACACAATAATTGGCTTAGATAGGTGTACGTTTAAAGCAAATGGAGGTGACCCGGAGTTTGCCATAGCTCAATCTATAGTAACCACCGCTCAAAGCAGTGGTGGCGCTAGTGGATGGAAAAGTTTTGATGGTAATAAGAATCGGTTTTGGATATCAGATGCGCTCAATAGTCCTGCATTTGACCCTGTAAAGGATTGCTTATATCTCTACCACAGACAGGGCTTAGATTTGATGCATCTCTCTGCCAAGCACAAAGGAGCATTAGAAACCATTCAAACTGCGATCAGAAAACTGGAAGAGTCAAATCAAAAACGTCCGAATAGTTATCTAATGAATCTATTTTTCGATGCTAAAAACACCGAAATCATTAGCCTATTTTCGGAAGCTGATAAGCTTCAAGTTGACATTAAGGGTCTTCAAGAGCTTTTGGAAAGTTTAGACAGAACTCATGCGAGTAGTTATTCTAAACTGGGTAAATAATGCTGAAGCAGATTGAAATTCAAAATTTTATTCTGATTGATTCCCTATCCTTAGCTGTAGCGCCCGGATTGACAGTAATGACGGGTGAGACAGGAGCAGGGAAAAGCATATTACTTGGTGCCTTGTCCGCTGCGTTAGGAAAAAGAATCAATGCAAAAAACATCTTAAAGGATTCCTCTAAAAAATCTATTATTGAAATTACGGTGGAGGTGGATGTGGCGTTGAAAGAAGCTTTTCTGTCGTATGATGTAGATTACGATCGTGATACTGTTTTTAGACGAGAACTACTTCCCTCTGGTAAGAGTCGTTGTTTTATTAATGACACTCCAGTAAAAGCATCTGTGTTATCAGCGTTAGCAGGATTGTTTATTGATGTGAATAGTCAGAATGACGAAGGTCTTCTAAACAGAACGGACCAACAACTAGAGTTGATAGATGCTTTTGCACAACTTAAAAAGGAGAAAACTCAATATCAGAAGGAATATACTTCATTTCTCGAAGCACAAAATAAAATAGTTGCACTTGATGGATTAGGTAGTGCAGCAGACCTTGATTATTTAACCTTTGTCAAAAAGGAACTTAACGCTGTAGTAATTAATGTTCAACAATATCAAGAGATAGAATCTCAATTAGAATCTGCTCGATCTGCAAGAAATCAGCAAGAGCTATTTTCAGAGGTTTCTTCGAGTATTTCAAAAAACTCTGGGGTAATGGATGGACTATTCACTCTGGAGTCTGCTCTAACCAGCTTAGCAATGGCTGATCAGCGGTTCGAATCGGACGTTGAAGAGCTAAACTTAATCATTGGAAATATTCAAAATCTCCAAAGGAAGGTTAAGCTTAACATGGATTCTACCATGTCCGATAACGAATACAATGAGCTGGACGCAACTAGAAAACGTATCGATGCATTAGTTCGGAAATACAGAGTATCTAGTATTGAAGAGTTACTACATAAAAAAGATTCTGTTGAACAGCAAGTTGACAGACTCCTAAACAGAGAAACTGAATTAGCTAGACTGAAAGATGAGCAAATTCTCAGATCATCTACTCTAGCTGCTTACGGTGAAGAGTTACATCAAAAGCGTATCCAGGCTACAAGAATAATTGAAGATGCATTCAAAGATTATTTAGATCGAGTTGATCTACCTAAGGCAAAGATGAAACTTGATTGGTCTCCAACAGGACCTAAGACACACGGTACCTATAAACCTCTTTTCTTGTTTGCCGCCAATCCAGGGAGCAGTATGGAACCACTGCACAAAGTTGCTTCAGGAGGTGAACAAAGTCGAGTTAAACTAGCCTTAAAAGCGGTTTTAGGTCTACATGCTTCTTTGAGCACCCAGGTCTTCGATGAAATAGATACAGGGATTAGTGGATCAACAGCGGAAAAGGTGGGTACGTTAATGAGAGAGCTTTCTAAAAAGCAACAAATTATAGCCATTACTCATTTACCGCAAGTAGCCTCTAAAGCCTCTGTACATTGGAAAGTCTCAAAACATCAGCAGGCTGACACCACCTATTCAACGGTTCATGTTTTAAATAAGAAGGAAAGAACGCAAGAGATCGCAAGGATATTGAGTGGTGAGCAGGTTACCGCTGCCGCCAAGAAACAAGCGGAATCCTTGTTAAACGATCACTAAAGTCTATTTTAGCAACTTAAATAAATATATAAAGTATGTCTCACGGATTACTCAGCGGTAAATGCGGAATTGTATTTGGCGCACTTAATGCAGATTCTATCGCTTGGAAGGCGGCTGAAGCAATACATGCTCAAGGCGGAAGAGTTGTTTTAACTAACGCTCCAATCGCAATGAGATTAGGAGAGTTGAACGACCTCTCAACAGCTATAGATGCACCTATAATACCTGCTGACGCTACCAGCATGGAAGATTTAGACAACCTTATGAAAGGGGCTATGGAGCATTTTGGAGGTAAAATTGACTTTATTCTCCATTCTATTGGCATGAGCGTTAACGTTCGAAAAGGCAAGCATTATACGGACATGAACTACGATTGGCTCCAAAAGGGCTGGGACGTGAGTGCAGTGAGTTTTCATAAAGTAATGAAGAGTGCCTGGCATCATGATGCGATGAATGATTGGGGATCAATTCTGGGTTTAACCTATATGGCAGCTCAGCGTACATTTCCTGATTATAACGACATGGCTGATAACAAGAGTTATCTAGAGAGTATTGCCCGTAGTTTTGGATATCACTGGGGAATGAAGAATAACGTAAGAGTGAATACAATTTCACAAAGTCCTACGCCTACTACTGCCGGTTCTGGTGTAAAGGGCTTTGGCGGCTTTATTGCTTATGCAGAAAAGATGTCTCCATTAGGTAATGCCACAGCGATAGATTGTGCCAACTATATTGTTACTCTTTTCTCAGATCTCACTAAAAGAGTTACCATGCAAAACCTCTACAATGATGGAGGGTTCAGCAATATGGGAGTGAGTAACCTTGTCATGGAACAGTTCATGGAAGGCGAAGAGGAAACGGAGTAAATCTTTATTTAGAAGGTTACTTATACTATAAACCGTCCTCTATTCGAGGGCGGTTTTTTTGTACAGCAACATTGGAAATTTCTTGAACGTATCTACTAAAACATAATGGCTTGGAACAACCGCTGTTTCTGAAACTAAGTATAGCTCTACATCAGTATTTTCAGTAAAGTAAACCTTGCCATATCGAGCTCCAACAGCGCACAGATCCCAATAATCCGCAATTGTTTCAATTCTAACGTGTTCACTAGGATAGTTTAATGCGATTTGTTCTACAGCCCGAATCATATGTTTGTCTCGAGATGGGCTTTTACTAAAATAGATGCTTAATCCTATCCCTATTACCCACAGACCTAGATTAGATAGACTCAAGACTGTAACCCATTTCTTTCTCTGGATACTCCATGGATACGGAGACTGTTCCAATAACATGGCAAATCCTAACATCCAATATACCATGGAAGGCATAAAATAATAATGATGCTGTCTGTCCATGAAAAAGAATGGGAGCGTCCCGCAGATGGCTAAGGCAAAAAAGAACATACTCTCCCGTCTTAGTGCATAGGCATGACCTGATCTAATTCTTAATATAACAAACACAATCAGAGGTAAGGCTAACTGTTTCGCGATTTCAATAAGACTGGATAAAGCATTTCCCGATTGTTCTCTATTCCCAAGTAGAGTGGGGAATAGTTGCTTATTTAGATAGCCATTAAAAAACGTGCTGAAATTAATTTCATACGTGTAGAAGTAACTAAACAGTAGACTAAAAGAGAAGACCATCAGCACCATAGAAGTAAGAGCAGCCTTTCGATGTTCAGGATAAAGAACAGCCATAATTGGCAAAGTCATTAATGGAAATAATGCTACTGGTCCTTTAATTCCTAGGGCAACAAAAAACACCAATCCACCAACAACGCTCCATATGTAGTTTCTCTTAAGTGTACCTTCAAACAGTAACCAAACCACACATAAGATAGCTGCAGACAATGGCGCTTCCAATAAATTATTTTGATGGGACCAAATAACAGTAGGAGTGAGCGTCCATAATAATTGTGGAATCCACGCTCGATGAACTGATGGCGTAAAGAGCGCCCAAATCCTGCGGATCATAAGCACACTTAATCCGTACATGGTGTAAGCATAAATTCTATCTACCCAGGGCTGGTCACCAAACAACCTAAAGAAAATACTATGAAGGGCAAATGAGAAGGGAGGATGTTCGTAAAATTCAGGATGTATGTATGGCGTATAAGATGGCATCCAAAATGAGCCCATGCCTTCATTTAAATTTCGTGCGATACTGGCATAAGTCAATCCGTCAAAAAACATACCTTTCGTAAATAGCAACGGAAGAAACAATACTGCAGCTATTGCCCAAGAGAACTGGTTAAGACGATAATTAATAACGTGACTCATTAAAATTCGCTCTTTAAATGAAAAGTGATTTTGTCAAATTTATCTTGCGCCATTTGAAGGGAAAACTTAGAGTCTGCTAAGAAAACCAACCTGCCAAATTTGTCTTCGGCTAAATACCGTTGTTTCAAAGAACTGAATTCCTTGAGTTGATCGTCATCGAAACTCTCTATCCAACAGGCCTTAAAGGCAGGGAACATTTCATAGGAACATTTAGCATTGTATTCATGCTCCAATCTGTATTGGATAACCTCATATTGAAGTGCACCTACGGTACCAATGATTTTGCGATTATTTTGTTTCAATGTGAATAACTGAGCAACACCCTCATCCATG
>CAJJCK010000042.1 GCA_905182675.1 uncultured Cryomorphaceae bacterium
ATCAGTAATAACAGCCACCCTTCTTGGCGACCAAAAGCCATGTCCGCCTATAGATTTTGGCGAGACATGGGTTATGTAGCCGGTGCTTTACTGGGTTTCATAGCCCTCCAATTTGGGCAAGCTCATACCGCCTTTTACGGTATTGCTTTACTCACGTTACTTACGGCGGGGATCTTCTGGAAGGGGTATCGCTAATCTTTGAACTACCTTGGTAGAAAAAATTAACCTACGCTATTATGTCAGAAACACCGCCGCCATGCCCAGAATGTAAAGGTCCCTATGCCTATGCTATGGACTCTCTATTGGTCTGTCCAGAATGTTCACACGAATGGAATCCAGAGGATGAATCGTCAGACTCCGTGATCAAAGATGCCAATGGCAACGTCCTGAAAAATGGAGATACGGTTTCTATAATAAAATCACTACCCGTAAAAGGTGCGCCACGTTCGATCAAACCGGGTACTAAAGTTTCTAAAATAAAACTCGTTGACGGAGACCATAACATCAGCTGTAAAATTGATGGTTTCGGAGCTATGATGCTCAAAAGTGAGTTCGTAAAAAAAATATAACCTCATTTAGAGTGCACAAAAAAAGCCACCTCAAACGAGGTGGCTTTTTTTTTGTCGCGAACTCGCCGCGTCTTATTTAATTACTTGAATTCTATCTTGAAAGAATTGACCATTATGAATAATACGTAAAACATACATGCCAGCACTAAGACCACTAACATCTACCTGTTGTTGGGTATCACCATTAGCGTCAAATTCTACTACCGTACGTCCTAAAGCATCCGTCAATGATACTTTACCTTTTACAGCAGAAGCACTCTCTAACACCAGCACAGATGTAGCCGGATTAGGATATACCTTAATATCTGTAAAGACCAACTCCGGAGCTCCTAAGACATCTCCTAACACCCTCGTGTAGGTATCTGCATCTCCACAAGCATTATAGACCGTTAGAGAGACGACATAACTGGTTGTGTTCACGGAATAAGTGTGAAGGGGATAATTCGATGTCGTATTGGTATTTCCATCACCAAAGTTCCAAGCAAAGCTATTACCTCCTGTAGAATTAGTTCCATCGAACTGAACAATCATTCCACCACCACCGGCACTCAGTATCTTTGCACTAAATGTTGCGTTTGGCTGAACACACATAGTGACATAAATGGTGGTATCTGCAGTAGCTCCACAAGCGTTCGTAATGGTTACATCAACTGCGAAATTACCTGAACCACTATAGGTGTGAGTAGGATTTAATCCTGTCCCTGTATTTCCATCACCGAAATCCCATGTTGCGTCTGTTGCTCCCGCAGTTCCTGATGCATCAAAAGTGATGTTAAAGGTGCTTTGAGTATAGGTCACGATAGGTACCAACTCATCACATATCGTTAAGGTATCTGAGAATGCAACACTCTGACCACAAGAATCAGTTGCTGTAAGTTCCACTATATAAGTGCCTCCAGTGCTATAAACATGCGTTGGCAAATCACCTGCGCCATTATTACCGTCACCAAAGTCCCAAGCATATGTCAATGTTGCACCTGTAGAAGTCGTTGCATCGAAATCAACACTCAAGAATGTATCTGTAAAAGTAAATACGGGAACTGGGGCAGGACATGGTGAGCTACAATTCGCAGATCCCTGGTATTGAATACCAGCAGTCATTGCTGCGGTATTTCCCGCAACAACCACACCGTTAGGATCCTTGAGGATGAAACCACATTCATCATCCCAATTACCGTTGTCTAAAAAGTCAAGATACAAGGTATCTCCATCACAAACATTAAACGTAAAGGTCTCGGAAGAACCCGCAGCACCAGAAGTGGAGCTCATCGTAAAGTTCGTGGTCACCGTACCGGCTGTTATAGCCAATTGATGGAACGTCGTATTTTGATTGTTTGCTGTCCATCCATCACCATAATCATCTGTAAGTTCCAAAGTATAAGCACAGCCACCAACACAACTAAATAATGTAGCTGAAGATGGACCTACCCAAGCACTAACATCACCTACACCACATGAATCACGAACATAGAAGTCGTAAGTCGCACCGGAGGTCAGTCCATTAACGGTATAAGGATTAGTCAACGCATTAACAACAGTACCAGAACCGGGAGTAAAACCTGTGGCACCATATTCTATTTGCCATGCTGTTGCACCACCAGCAGTCCAACTTACATCTGCAGATGTTGTTGATGAAGCCACTGCAACAACTGCCGTGGGATCAATACAAGTTGGTGCTTCTATAATGCTTAAATCATCTAAGGCAATATCTCCTTGTTGCGGAGTAGTACCGCTGGACTTTGTGGTCGTAAACTTGATTTCCACCGTCTTATTTACATAAGCGCTTAAATCTTCCACAACCTCAATCCATAGATTTCCTTGGTCACCGGATATAGAATCTAATACCACCCATGTACCTGCAGCAACATCTCTAATGCTCCATACTAGCGTACCTTGAGATCCCGTGTTCGCCCAGATATGATAGAAGAAATGCATTTCTGGGTCCGTTAACGCAGTTAAATTGATACTAGGCGATGTTAACGTAGCGCTAGGTGCACCTGTTGAAAAGCTAGCTTCAGTGTATACGTAGTTTCCTAAGCCCGACGTATTATCTCCAGTTGGACCAGTATTACCAGTCGCAGTAGTTCCACTTCTTCCACCCCATCGATAATTCGTATCAGTATCAGTACGGCTCCAACATGGGCTTATTGTCGCTCCAATATTGTGTCCACCATTCTGTCCGCCAATATCTATTCCTGCATCAAAGCCTATATCAAAGTTTTCAAAATAGGGTGCAACGACAATTCCACAGGCGGTTGCAGCCGACAATGGACCTGCCCAGTCACTAAGATCAGTTGCACTACAAGAGTCGCGAACCCAGAAGTCGTAATAAGTAGATGGTGTCAACCCTGTAATGGTATAAGGATTAGTACTGGTCGAAACTATCGTTCCAGAGCCAGCAGTAAATCCTACTGGGCCATATTCCACTTGCCAATTTGATGCACCTCCTGTAGTCCACCCTATAGTTACACTAGTAGTGGTATTAGCGGTACTTGACAATAACGTTGGTTTCAAACAAGTGGGTGCATTGTCTACTTTGATATCATCAATACCCCAATCAGCACGAACAGCCGCGAATCCAAAAGTGGATGTTCTGTAGCCCGTAAAGCGAATTTTGATAGTATCACCAACATAGGATGCTAAATCTACTACCGCTTCTTCCCAAGGATCTGTAGGTGAAGATTGGAAGGTAAAGTTTGTCGTATTAATAGTTAACTCTGTCGACCACGAACCTCCGCTGTAGACATCAATCTCCATTTCATCTAGGTTACTTCCA
>CAJJCK010000043.1 GCA_905182675.1 uncultured Cryomorphaceae bacterium
ATGATGCTCTATAGAAAGTCTATATAACTTTAATGCAAAAGGTATAAACAACAGGAAACCAAGTGTATAGCCTATAAAAATCCATGCAGCACTAACACCATATATGTATACAAAACTGGTATACACCATAAGAGTGACCGCACTCACGAATGTACCGCTCAGCGTCATTAACGATGGAAAGAAACCCATGTTACGTCCTCCTAAGGCAAAATCATCTACTGATTTTGTTGACGTCATGCGACCCAATAAAATTCCAATGAGAGTGAACCCGATTAATACTCCCCAAAGAAGTGTAGAACTGATCATAGCGATGATTTATATTCAAACAATCTAAGCAGAATATTTTAGAATTATAAAATGGTTGGATAGCGATTTAAGTAACAAACCTGAGAACAACGTAATAAGAATAATGACAACCGTGTGGAGTAAGTAACAATAACATCAATGAGATGAGTACCACTTATTACGAGCTATTTTAGGATAAAGTTTAACAGCACTCTGTCCCATTCTTCATTACCGATGTCCCATCTCAATCCATGACCTGCAGAAGGATATATGGCTTCTTCAAAGTAACTACCCTCATGAGACCTCATTGCTGATGCAGCATCTGCAACGGGGGCCGTGGCATCCAGCTCACCATGCATCCACAAGAGATCTCTAGGATAGTTGGACATGTCTACGGCCAAGTCAAAGTAAAAGTTCGTAAGCATCGAAGAAGGTAAACTTAGACCCGTTGAGTTTTGCATAATGCTCGCGGATGAGCTCTGTGGAGTTTCCATGATTAGTTTTTCAATCGGAATAAGTGATCCACCAGCGGCTGCGGGTCCTGCCGTTAACGAACCTATAGAATTCGCAAATACAATCAACCTATCACTCTCTAAACCTTGGCCCTTTAGCCAGCTCACTACAGATTCATAGTCACTTGCTAAAGAGGTTTCATCCGTGGATGTCCCAGTGCTTTTACCATACCCTCTGTAGTCATACATCATAACACCATACCGGTGCTGCTCGCCAAGATTTGCTATGTGTGCGATCGTACTCCAATAACTATCCATGGAAGGAACGTTTCCGTGCAGATACAAGATAATGGTGTCTGATTGTATTTGACTATAATCTCCAACATATAAAATTTCTATGGTATCCTGATCTGAGAACGTCTGTAGCCTATGAATTTTAGACTCATCTACATGGTCTACAACATCTAACGTAGAGTTCGTGAAATTGTATTCACCCGGAGCTCCATAAAGCATGACAGCACTGATATCCAAGCATGATGTCAGCAGTAATAAAGACGCAAAAATTATAATATTCTTCATCATTCCTTTCTTAAAAATTCATAGCTGCTCCCCAGTACCATCCTTTTCCACCTAAACCATTCGTAGAAGGTATAGAAGCTTGGGGTATGTGCATTTCACGAGTTGGATTCAGCAGCTTGTATTCTGCCTGTAATTCTATCCATTTGTAACGAAACCTGTAACCTACACCAAACGATGGGGATAAAATTCGACCTTTATTATTTTCAGATAAAAACCAAGTAGGATCCACCCATGTGTTAGCACTTACATTTATAATATGTGGACCTATTTTCCAATAGGTATTCACCCCTGACTCTGGGTATAGCCTAAATGCAGCGTCTCTAGAACTAACAAAAGAATTCGCACCATAGCTCCAAGAGACTCCCGGAATCATGCCATTAGGCGTAATAACCGTTTTTACTATGCCTCCATCCAATTGAATAGTCCCCAGATATAGGCTTGTAAGTTGCGCTCCAGCATAGAACGTCTTTACATCTGAAAGACCTTTAGCGACGTATACCCCTACTAAGGGCAATGATCCGTCATTCACTCTCGGTCTTCCCAAAGTCGCACCAATTTGTGTAACTCCTTTTTCCAATGGAGCCACTATTCTAGTTGGGGCACAAGACGTGAATAGAGCGGTTAATAATACCCAAAAAAGAATTCCAAATTTCATAGTGAATAACTCATTAACAAAATCTATCATCGAATAGACTTCCAACATAAAATCATGGACATTTAAATCCTAGATTTGAACTCTCAAATATATCACAACAATGGAACAACACGAATGTATTATCATAGGTTCAGGACCCGCAGGATATACTGCAGCCATCTATGCCGCAAGAGCTGACTTAAAGCCCGTAATGTACATGGGACTTCAGCCAGGTGGTCAGTTAACCACAACCACCGAAGTAGATAATTTCCCAGGATACGCCAATGGTGTAGACGGAAATGCAATGATGGAAGATTTGAAAAATCAAGCCGAGCGCTTTGAAACTCAAATTAGATTTGGACTGGTCACAAAGACTGAACTTAGTAAAGAAGTTGGTGGATGGCACACGCTCACCATCGATGAGACTACGCAGGTTCAAGCGAAAACAGTCATTATATCTACAGGTGCATCAGCAAAATATCTAGGGCTTCCTGCAGAAGAAAAGTTTATGGGCTTTGGCGTTAGTGCCTGTGCCGTATGTGACGGATTCTTCTTTAAGGGTCAAGAAGTAGTTGTCGTAGGAGCTGGTGATACGGCTGCTGAAGAGGCCACCTATCTCGCAAAGCTTTGTCCCAAAGTGACTATGCTAATCCGTCGCGGTGAAATGCGCGCATCGAAAGCCATGCAAAATAGAGTTCTCGCTACAAAGAATATTGAAGTTCTGTGGAATACTGAAACGGTGGATCTTGTAGGGAACGATAAGGGACTCACAGGAGTACTAGTAAAGAACAATCAAACTGGTGCCGAAAAGGAAATTTCTGCAACAGGATTCTTTGTTGCTATAGGTCATAATCCAAACACAGATATATTCAAAGGTCAGATCGATATGGACGAAACGGGATATATCATCACCAAACATGATTCTACCGCCACAAATTATCCTGGAGTATTCTGTTCAGGAGATGCTCAAGATAAAATTTACCGTCAAGCGGTGACTGCTGCTGGCACAGGTTGTATGGCGGCCCTTGAAAGTGAAAGGTACTTAGCTGCATTATAAGACTAACGATTAAATATCACAAGCTATACACCCCC
>CAJJCK010000044.1 GCA_905182675.1 uncultured Cryomorphaceae bacterium
CATCATTGAAAAAGCTGACCTACCAAGTGCCGATATTGCAAGAGCAACTATGTATGGCGATGCTGTATTTGAGACGCTCAAAATGCAAGAAGGAAAGCTCTTTTTTATTGAAGATCACTATTTTAGATTGATGGCTGGTATGCGGATTCTACGCATGCCAATTTCTATGGATTTTACACCTGAGTTCTTTATTGAACAGGCGGAACGTTTGGCAGAAGAGGTTGCCATTGAAAATGGTAGATTACGAATTCAGGTGGTACGTGTTGCGGATGGAAAATATACTCCATCAGAAGATCAATCTACGGTATGGTGGATGGAACTTGAAGAGCTAGAATCTATCGAGTATATCCATGCAGAAAAGGGTTTGACTGTGGATTTGTTTAAGGACCATTATATTCAGCCAGGACTACTTTCTACCATTAAGTCGTCAAACAGTCTTCCATACGTCTTAGGAGGTATTTACGCGCGTGAAAACAACTTAGATGCGGTATTGATGGTAAACGATAATAAAATGCTTGTAGAGGCAAATGCGTCTAATGTATTTGTTTTAAAGGGCGATGTGCTTAGAACTGCTCCTCTTGAAGATGGAGCACTACGTGGCGTATTTCGTAAAAATCTTTTGAACTGGGGGAAAGAGATAGGTTTACAGGTAAAGGAAGAGAGTATAAATCCTTTCGATTTGCAAAAAGCAGATGAAATTTGGCTCACCAATACCATTACCGGAGTACAGTGGGTCGAAAAATATAGAAAGAATACTTACAAGGGTGATAAAGCGAAAGAGCTTGTCGAATTACTTGAGCGTAAATTAAATGTGTTAGGCGCTCTCTAATTTAGGAGAGGATCTTTTGGTGCATTAGCCCACAGGGCATAATTACCTCCAAGATCTAGCATATACTCTTTCCACGTCTCTTTTCGAACAGTCAATGGATCTAATTCCAATGGCGGGTTTACGACAATCCATGTTCCGTCGGCAATCTCACGTTCTAATTGGCCTTCAGACCAACCGCTGTATCCTAAAAATAGTTTTGGTAAACGCGCCTCGATATGGTGCTTTTGAGTGGTTCGAAACGCTTCTTGGAAAACATCAAAATCCCCTCCAAAATAGATGTCGTTGTTGATTAGTTTTGCACCTGGTAAGTTGTCAAAAGAGTGTAGGAAAAACAAGGCATCTTGTTCAACGGGACCCCCAAAAATAATGGCATCTTTGCCTTTCAGGTCATTGATGAAATCTTGTGCGAGGAGAAGACTTTCCTTATTTAGTGCAAAGCCCATAGAACCTTCATGGTTGTGTTCGGTTAAATACACAATGCTCTGCTCAAAGAATCCATCTCCAATAAGTGGCTTGGAAATTAAAAGTGATCCTTTGCTTGGTGCGTTCTTTTGCTTCATTAGACTAATTTAGACATATGGATTTAAAAAACATACGCGAAACCTATAAGTTCAACTCTTTGGACGAGCAGGAAATTTCAGGTAATCCCTTTACACAGTTCACGGAATGGCTTGAGACCTACCGGAAACTGGAGGTAAAGGATTCCAATGCGATGGCAATAGCCACAGTAGACGCTAATGGCATACCTCAAAATAGAATCGTTCTTTTAAAAGAGATCCGTCCCGAAGGACTTGTATTCTTTACAAATTATGAGAGCGACAAAGGAGAGCAATTGCAATTGAACCCTAATATTTCTGCGCTTTTCTTTTGGAGAGAGCAGGAGCGTCAAGTGCGGATCACCGGAAAAGTCAGAAAGATTGAGAAAGAAGAGAGCATGGATTACTTTCGCACGCGTCCTCATTTAAGTAAGATTGGAGCAGCTGCATCTGATCAAAGTAAATTCATCCAATCAAGGGCCGCATTAGAAGATAAGTTTAACGCATTTAATGAGCAGTATCCTGAAGGTAGTGATGTGCCTATGCCATCGGCATGGGGTGGTTATATCATAACGCCCGAAGTATTCGAGTTCTGGCAGGGTAGGGAGGGTCGACTTCATGACCGACTACTATTTTCGAAAGACAAAAAATCCTGGAAGATTTCAAGAATTCAGCCATAAAAAAAAGCCCTCCAATACTGGAGGGCTTTTTTAATTGTGATCTAATATAAAATTAGAGCTTACCGTTTAGATCAGCACCAGCTTTAAATTTAGCTACTTTTTTAGCAGCAATTTTAATAACTGCACCAGTTTGTGGGTTACGTCCATCACGAGCAGCACGCTCAGAAACAGAAAATGAACCAAATCCAACTAAAGAAACACGACCACCACCAGTTAGGGTTGAACCTACGTTGTTAGTGAAAGAGTCTAGAGCTGATTTAGCTTGTGCTTTAGAGATGCCAGCGTCTGCTGCCATAGCGTCAATCAATTGTGCTTTGTTCATTGCAAATTGTTTTTGAATAGTTATTATTAAACGAATGCTTCTCAAATATAACAGAAATTTCCATTCAATCAAGCGTAGATAGGCCCTCACGTCAAAAAAGATGTTAAAAGAAGTTAGTTTTTCGTAAATAAAGCTCTTGATTGAGTGTTTAAACTTAGTCTAAAGGGATAAAAATGGCTCATTTAGTCCATTAGCGAAGTCCTTTCCGCTCATATTTCTTTTTCCACTTGGTTTAATTTCTATGATTTCAATGCTTCCATTGGGGTAATCCAGAAATAAATGCTTCTCACGAACACTCAATTGTGGAATATCCGTCTCAAAATGTTCAACACATCTAAGAGCCTTTAAAAATTTATACCCGCTATAATGAGCCCCAGGAAATGGATTCAATCCATGGATTTGATTGATTAATTCCTGAGGGCTACGTCTAAAATCAAGCTCAGAGTTTTCTTTATTTAGCTTTGGAGCATGTGTGGCGTAATGTTCTACTTGCCTGGTGGGTCTTAGCTCATTTCTCATTAATCCCTGAACAGTTTCCACGACCATAGACGCTCCTATAGGGAGCAGAGCATCATGTAATTCTCCCGTGGTCATGTTTTCTTCAATATCTATAGTCTGTTGCAATAAGATACCTCCGGTATCAATCATTTTGTCCAGTAGAAAGGTGGTTAGACCTGTTTGCCGCTCTCCGTTAATAACTGCCCAATGAAGAGGAGCGGCTCCTCTATATTTTGGGAGTAATGAACCATGTAGATTGAATGTTCCCAATCTAGGCAACATCCAAACTTGCTCAGGAAGCATCCTAAATGCAACCACAACAAAAAGATCAGCGTTTAACGCTCTGAGTTGACTTACAAAGCGCTCTTCTTTTAAGTTGGTAGGTTGCAATATCGATATACCCAACTCTAATGATTTCGTTTTTACAGGACTTTGTTGGAGCTTTCGCCCTCTACCTGCTGGTTTATCAGCTACAGTTACAATACCCACTATATTGAATCCACTATCATGTAATGCTTGCAATGGCGCCACCGCGAATTCAGGGGTGCCCATGTAGACTATTCGAAGTGTATTAGAATCTAAGCTCATCGGGAGAACAATTTAAATCAAACCAAATATCGTCTAAACTCAAGTTATTTGAAACCATTTCCTTAACCTTCTCATGGTCGGGATAATGGTTGTGTGTGCAACTGCTGCAAGTGCCACACGCTTCACCCATGGGTTGATCGAAATAAGTTTCAATTTGTTGTACCAAACAATCCGTACTATTTAAGAACTCTAGCATGGATGTTGTCCGCTCAATTTTACTTGACAGCCAAGCATCAACAAAGTTTTTAGGAAAGGTTAGTGATTTATTAGAAGGACGTGGCTGCATAAAAAGGACTGCACTTCCTGTTTGTTCCGACTCAAATAAAATCAATCCTCGTTGTGTAAGTTCGCTCAGCTTCCCTTGGAAGCGATCTATCGTAAAGTGCATCATTGCCGCGAATCTTTTGAGATCAATTCGATGAGCGCTATGGGTGGCATTAGGATATATACGCGCGAGGGTTGTAAGAAGCTCGCGGTCCTCAAGTGCTAATCGGTCCCAGGTGTCAATACTCGAAGTAATAGTAAATTTAGGCACTGATCGATCACTTTCTATGAACTGCCATAACCCTCTATGTTGTATCAGTTTAATATAGGTGAGCAGAGTAGGGATGTTCAATTTAAATTTCTCCGCTAAGGATACGATTGAAAATTGCACTTTTAGCTGGTCTCCAGCGCCTACAGCGATCTGATGCTTGCTGCAGAAGCTTTTATAAAACTCTTCAACTGCTGCTATATTTGGGACTTCAGAAAGTGTCTTCTGCAATCTTGCAACATCATATTGATGGAATAGTACATAGGTGATTGCAACAGACCCATTCCTTCCAGCTCGACCTATCTCTTGATAATATCCCTCTAGCGTATCTGGAGCATCCCAATGAATAACCCATCCAACATCTCCTTTGTCGATACCCATTCCGAAGGCTGTAGTGGCAACCATGACTTTTACTTTATTTTCAATCCACAGGGATTGATTTAAGGATTTCAAATCGCCGGAAAGCCCCGCGTGAAAAAAGCAACTAGAATGTCCTTGTTTATTTAAAACTGCAGATAAAACTTCGCATGACTTCCTGGTTTTCGCATAAATAATTCCAGTTCCTGTCAAAGTTGGAAGTAATCTTAGTAATTGACGTTCCTTATTTGGAGTAAATTTGAGTTGTAGATGTAAGTTATCTCGTCGGATTGAACCTTCAAATAATTTGGCATCGGGTATATTCAGCTGTGTATTGAGATCCCTCTTCACTCTTGCAGTAGCTGATGCGGTTAATGCCAATACAGGAACCTCTGGACGCAATTCTCTCAAAATACTCACATTAAGATAGGAGGGTCTGAAATCAAAGCCCCATTGAGAAATACAATGTGCTTCATCGATTGCCAGCATGGAGATATTAGCATGTTTGATGTATTCCAAGAACAACGGATTAGCAATTCTCTCCGGAGCAAAAAAGGCAAATTTATAATTCCCATAACGGAGGTTACGAAACGCTTCATCCATAGAACGAGCGCTATAACTACCTTTGAAATGGAATGACTTAATGTTTCGTTTAATTAATCCGTTGTGTTGATCTTCCATAAGTGCTATCAGGGGACTGATAACCATGGTGAGTCCTGGGAAAATCAAACCAGGTATTTGATAACAAATGGATTTACCTCCTCCAGTGGGTAATAAGCCAATGGTATCATTTCCGCTTAAGACAGAATCAATAATAGCTTCCTGATGGCCACGAAATGATTCGTAGCCCCAGTATTGCTTTAAAAGTTCTAGTGCATTAGGTTGGGTCATATTGCATTGTGGATAAAGGCCAAACGCTCTTCCACAGTGCCAACAGGAACTTGTATTAATTCATAACCCATCTCTTGATACGCCTTATAGAGGAACGATTCTACTTCGATACAATCCTCTAATGATTCCATTCGCTCCTTATCTAAGGAGTGAATATCCGGCCAGACAGGAAGAATGAATATTTTATCGAACTTTTTCGTTTTCATATCCGACATCCACTGTGCTTTGGTTTCCGCATTTCCTTTCAGAAGATAAGCATAGGAGTCCATGATACTGCGATCGTAAAAATTTAAAGTTTCTAACGAAGCCAGATCATATTGCTTATTACGAAGCTCCCAAACGACCTCTGTAAAACGATTTAGGTCTTTCCAAGGAAGAACATCCGAGCCCTTTTCAAGACTTTCTTGTATAATTTGTCGCGCCTGTTCGTGAAATACATGGTGTCCTTGCGCCTCTAATCCAAGGCTTAAGGTTGTTTTTCCTGTAGCGGGTGCTCCTGTTAATACTATTCTCGTCTTTTTCAATGGGTATGAGATATCTTCGTAAGACTGCAAAACTACTTCTAATGCGTCATGTTTTCCTAAAGATTGTTGCACTACTTGTTATTGGATTTTACACAAATGCTCAAAACAAGAGTGCAATGAAAAATTTTCAAAAGGCAGTGAACGCTTTTTCTCTCGAAAAAAACGAGGAAGCATGGGTGTACTTGACAAGATCTATCGAAAAATCAGACGACAATTATTACCAGCCTCTAATATATGCTGGAGACAGATCAACGAAAGAAGGGAATTTCAACGAGGCACTTTCTTATTATGATGCTTCCTTGCGTAAGCAAGTTATTTCAAGTACTTATCTAAAAAAGAGTCGAGTTGAAAAATATTTATACCGTTGGGAGGAGTCTATTGCAGACTTGAATAGGTATTTAGAGTTAGCTAGATTGACAAATGACCGAAGGAAATTAACGGAACAAGAGCTTAAAAATCTCCAGTTTGGAAAGGATTCCTATCAGAAGTTTATAGGCAATGGAGGGATTCTTGAGGTGAAGAAGCTTCCATTTAGTGACCATAAGATGGAATATTTCCCTTGTATTACTGGAGATGGCAAAACTCTCTATTACACAGCAAGAGAGCTAGATTCCATGAGAACTGATGAAAATCTTTTCAAAGGATCTAAGACTGAAAAGGGTTGGAGTAGTCATTCTGCTCCAGTGCTTGGCGGATTAAATAGCCCTGGCAATGAGGGGGCCTCTACGATTAGTGCAGATGGAAATATGATGGTATTTACTGCTTGTGACCGTCCTGAAGGTAAAGGTAGTTGCGACTTATATATGAGTAGATTTCAAGGTTCTTCTGGTTGGGGTAGGCCAGTGTTATTGAAAGGAGGAGTAAATACACAAGCATGGGAGAGCCAACCATCGCTCGGTCCAGATGGTAGTACACTTTACTTTGTTAGAGGAAGTAGCAGTCAGAGTCAGAATCATGATATATTCACAGCACAATTAGATGATAGCGGATCTTGGAATGAAGTTCAACGACTTCCTCGTCAAATTAATACGGGATCTCGAGAAGGAAGTCCATTTATCCATTTCGATGGAGAGACGTTGTATTTTTCCTCTGAACGTAGTCCCAGTTTAGGTGGGTCTGATTTTTTTAGATCTAAAAAAATTAATGATACTTCCTGGACAGAGCCTGAAAATCTTGGTTTTCCATTGAATGGTTTTAGCGATGAGTTTTCCTTGGTTATCGATCATAAGGGGACAACAGGATATTTTGCATCCAACAGGGAAGGTTTAGTATCTGATTTTACAGTATTATCACCTGACTTAGATTTGTACGAGTTCAGTGTCCCTGATCATATAAGGCCATCCGTAACCTCGTACGTTAATGCAGTAGTGGTAGACCAGGCCACGGGTAAGCCTATAGGTAACGCTAAGATTTCCGTAACTTCCTTGACGGCGAATTCTTCTGTTTTCACTGGATATAGTAGTCTGTATACAGGGGAAATACGTCCCATGTTGCAACCTGGAAACATCTATAGCTTTACGGCTACAAAAGATGGATATATGCCTTACTCGAACCAATTTACCATTGATGATGATGCCGAAGAAAGGATAGAATTACGAATGCGGAGTGTCGTTAAAGGAGCATCCTTTGTTCTTCAGAACATATTTTTTAGTTTGGATAAGAGTGAATTGAAAGATAACAGTCTTTCAGAATTGAATGCATTATTTAATCTACTGGACCAGCAGGTTGATATATCTGCAGTTATTATTGGTCATACTGATAACCAGGGTTCTGATGACTACAATCAGGTACTCAGTGAGGACCGCGCAGAGGCGGTAAAAAACTGGCTCGTAGAAAAGGGCATTAACCCTAATAGATTGAGTTCAGAAGGGAGAGGACTTTCAGAGCCTGTCGCTACTAATGAAACAGAGCAGGGCAGGGCACAGAATAGACGTACGGAAGTAGTATTGAACTAGGCTCCATATTTATCCTTCCAAAAGTGTTTCTGAAGCTCGTTGAGTTGATGTTCTTTTGTGTTACCTGCAGGTTTCCAGAATCTCCTTGAACTCAACTCCACAGGCATAAACTCTTGTTCTACAAAATTCTGTGGGTAATCATGGGAATATAAATATCCCTTTGAATGGCCTAAATCTTTAGCCAATTCTGTTGGCGCATTTTTCAGCGCATCAGGAACTGGGAGGGCACCTGAACTGCGAACCTCCTCCTGAGCGTTATTAATTGCCTTGTACGCACTA
>CAJJCK010000045.1 GCA_905182675.1 uncultured Cryomorphaceae bacterium
GGGGTTCCAACCGCGTTCTATTATTTTCCAAGGATCAACCTCAGTATACTTTTTAAACATGGCAATGTTCGTACGTTCTTAAAACTGGGCCACTAAAGCTTCTGGAGTTGAACTCCCCAATGCCTGAAAATGGACATCGGCTTTTAGTACCTCTGCGCTGCCAATTCCAACACAACCAAACCCACCCGCTTTAGCTGCTTGGACTCCAGCTATAGAGTCTTCAAAAACTAAACATTCCGTGGGCTTTAGGCCTAAACCGTCAGCACCTTTCAAAAATACTTCAGGATGGGGTTTTCCATTTACCACATTGTTCCCATCAATTATCGTGGTAAACAGCGCTGTTAACCCCAATTTATTCAGAATCATCGGTGCGTTCTTCGAAGCGCTTCCCAGACCAATTAAGATACCTTTTGCATGTGCATGTCGTATAAAATCAAGTGCTCCAGGCAATGCGTCTTTAGGACCTAGCTGAATAACCAGCTCTAAGTACCACTCATTTTTAACCTCCATCAGTTCGATAAAGGTCAAGTCATCAACCGTTGCGCCTGTCCACGCAACGACCTTTTTTAATGAATCAACCCTGCTAACCCCTTTGAGTTGTTCATTTTGCTCTGCTGTAAAGTCACCGCCTAGTTTTTGAGCGAGCTTGCGCCATGCCTTAAAATGAAAAACGGCGGTATCTACAATAACGCCGTCTAAATCAAAAAGAAATCCTTTTATCATGTCTGTTCTTGATATGCGTCCAACACCCTGAGGTATTCTAAATGATACTTAATTAAACCATCAACAGGTTTGCGGAGTATCTGTCCTAGTTTCATTCCGCGTTCTTCCAAAACCTCTAACAAGATATCTTGAAATATAGCTCCGACACTTCCAACAAAGTGAACAGGCACTTCACGACAGTTTTCGAAACAAGCAATGTGAATGTCCGCAAATTTAGAAAAACCTTCGCGAATGATGTCTTGGACGTATGTGGTATGCATGTGCTTACCCGCGAACCTACTGAAGGAGGCGAGATATACGTTAGCATTTGGTTTGTTGTAGACGCTTGTGATGATTTCGTCTTTGTCTAACTGGTACGTATTAAAGAAATCGTCTGCCATTTCTTGCGGAAGCTTCTTGTATAAGAAATCTGAAACAAGTCGCTTGCCAATATAGCTAGCACTTCCTTCATCGCCAAGAATATAAGCGAGCGCGGGAACGACTTCAGAGACTTCATTCCCATCAAAATAGCAGCTGTTTGACCCTGTACCTATGATACAAGTTATCGCGGGCTCTCCCGTATACGTGGAGTAGGCACTAGCGAGTAGATCGTGGTCTACGCGTACTTTTGCGTTTACAAATACTTTGGTTAGCCCATCCTTAACGATGTCTTGCAGTCCCTCGCTAGAAGCGCCAGCACCATAGAAATAGACAAAAGCTATTTTAGAATGAACTTTTAAAATAGCCGCGTTATCGCTCAACTCCTCTTCAATAAAAGAAGCAGAATGAAAATAAGGATTAAAGCCCATCGTGGAGAAACGGGTATGCTCTGACCCATCTGGGTTGAGGGCTACCCAGTCACATTTTGTTGATCCACTTTCTGCAATTAAAATCATAATAGATGTAAAAATACGGGTCGCGTTAAAACGCGACCCGTATGAATCATATTGTATTAAGCGATGCGCTCTACTAGGTCCGCCAAACGTGCTGAATAACCCGCTTCGTTGTCGTACCAACCTAAGACTTTTACTAAGTTTCCTTTAGCTGAGGTGACACCAGCATCGAAAATACAACTATGCTTGTCGCCCACAATGTCAGAACTTACAATGGGATCTTCTGTATACATCAAGATGCCTTTCAAAGGACCCTCTGCAGCCTCTTTCATCGCAGTATTAATTTCCTCAGCGGTTACGTCTCTGCTTAATTGAACAGTAAGATCAGTAGCAGAACCAGTGATTGTTGGAACACGCATTGCGTAACCATCTAGTTTCCCTTTTAATTGTGGAAGAACGAGTGCTACGGCCTTAGCGGCTCCCGTTGTAGTAGGAATCATATTTACTGCAGCAGCGCGCGCGCGACGTTTGTCGGAGTGCGGGGCGTCCTGAAGATTTTGATCAGAGGTATAAGCGTGTATCGTACACATGAAGCCACTAACAATACCAAACTTCTCGTCCAAGACCTTCGCCATTGGAGACAAACAGTTGGTTGTACAAGAAGCGTTTGAAACCATGGTGTCAGCATCAGTAAGCTCTTGGTCATTAACGCCTAAAACAATGGTTTTGATATCACCTGATGCTGGAGCTGAAAGAGCCACTTTTTTAGCGCCTGCCTTGATGTGCTTAGACATGCCAGCGTGGTCGCGGAAAAATCCTGTAGACTCAATAACCACCTCGACGCCTAACTCGCTCCAAGGAAGTGTTTCTGGATCACGCTGCGCATAAACAGTAATTTCTTTACCGTTTACAATCAAACTGTTTTCTGTATGTGAAACGGTTCCGTTAAAACGACCATGAGCACTGTCGTACTTCAACAGGTGCGCTAGCATGTCCGTGGCGGTAAGGTCATTAATCGCAACGATCTCGACTTTAGTGCTTTCAATCAAGTTACGGAAGGTCAAACGACCAATTCGGCCAAAGCCGTTAATAGCAATTTTTGTACTCATAATCGAATGTGTTGTTAGGTTGCTAAGATTTTAGCGATAGTTAACATTTCTTCGTCAAGGTTGGTGGTCTTAGAAATAGCTTCTGATAAAGGGATATAGACTACTTTTTGGTTGATCATTCCTACCATGACCTTTTCTTCTCCGTTCATGAGTCCTTTGATTGCGTAGTAGCCTAATACTGAAGCTAATACCCTATCGTTAGTAGAAGGAGAGCCTCCACGTTGCGTGTGACCTAAAGTGGTCACCTTCACGTCTATGGAAGGAAATTCTTTTTTGATTGCAAGTGAGATGTCAAAAACATCACCAAGGTGATTGCCTTCTGCAACCATGATAATATTGGAGGTCTTCTTATTGGCCTGAGCGTTGCGAAGGTCTCTAAATAAGTCGTCAAAAGTTATTTTTTGCTCGGGTAGAATAATACCTAGTGCACCAGTTGCAAGTCCAGTTGATGCTGCGATATAGCCAGTGTCACGACCCATTACCTCGACAAGAAACAACCTGTTATGTGAGGAGGCGGTATCGCGAATTTTATCCACACTTTCAATCACGGTATTCGTAGCGGTATCGTAACCAATTGTGTAGTCTGTACCGAACAAATCATTGTCAATAGTCCCCGGTACACCGATCACGCGTATGTTGTGTTCATCAGCTAGCTTTAAGGCTCCCGTAAAAGACCCGTCACCACCAATAACGACAAGAGCATCAATATTCCGCTTCTTAAGGTTGGCCGCAGCTTTTGCTCGCCCATCGTGAGTTCGAAACTCCTTACTTCTGGCACTTTTAAGAAAGGTACCGCCTTGCGCAAGAATGTTTTTTACGTGCGCAGTGGAAAGCTCTAAGAGGTCATCTTCGATCATTCCCTCGTAACCGCGATATACTCCGAACACCTTCTTTCCGTGGTAAAGAGCAGTGCGGGTTACGGCACGAATAGCCGCATTCATTCCAGGGGCATCGCCACCTGAAGTAAGTATTGCTATGTTATTTATTTCTACGGACATGCTGCGAAGATAAGAACTAAGTGTAAATAATACACTTATTAAATTTTTCCTTATTATCTTCAAACAGTCGCAAAACAGCCATAAAAACATTTGTTCATGCCCAATATTATAGAGGTCAACTCTAACCTGAGTGTTGACTGTGTCATTTTCGGATTTGATGGAGAACGGCTAAAAGTACTCCTTATAGAAGAAAAAGATATTGGCCAAGGCCTGCTTCGAAAGCGTTTACCTGGTGATTTGATTCACAAAGGAGAGGGCCTTGATGAGGCGGCAAATCGCGTTCTTTTCGAGTTGGCAAGTTTAAAAGATGTGCTTTTAAAGCAATGTCACACTTTTGGTGACCCCCGTCGTGTCAATGACGAAAAAGATAAAAAATGGCTAGAAATTTACCGGAACAACCCCGAAGAACGGGTAGTAACCGTATCGTACTATGCCCTGGTGAAAATGGTGAATTTCGTTCCTAACCCAGCAAGTTTTGCTGGAGAGGCTCTTTGGCAGGACATTCAAGATATTCCGGAATTGGCTTTTGACCACAATGAGATCGTAGAAGTAGCGCTTTGGAAACTGCAGCGTCACTTTGAGTTAAGCAAAATAGGCTATGAATTACTTCCTTCAAGGTTCACGCTAAACCAGCTGCAGCAGCTTCATGAGGCTATTACACAAGAGGAATTGGACAAGAGGAATTTTCGAAAAAAAATAGTTCGCGAGAAACTAGTGGAGGCCACAGATGAAAAGCAGGAAGGGGTACTTCACAAGCCTGCTCGCCTTTACCGGATAAAAACCGGACAATCCACGCTCGACCTCTAGATTTCCCGAATTGGGATAAATAATGGGTGTATTCTGTTAAAGGCGCTTTAGTGTGTTCTTTATAACATCTAGTGTATTCTGTACATTTGAAGATCTAACTCACTTAACGTACCCTAATGAAAATAAACGCACGTTTTTTCGTATTCCTATTTGCAGTTCTTGGATGGCAGCACATTAGTGCGCAATCGCTCTCCGGTATTGTCGTGGACGAATACAATGAGCCTCTTCCTTATGTGTCAATTGCCGTAGACTCGGATGAAAACTCAATCCATGCAACGACGACAACTGACTTTAGCGGACAGTATAGTTTAAGCCTGAAAAAAGGCACCTACGACGTTACTTTCTCGTTTATAGGGTACGAGACAGAGACTAAACCTGTTAAAGTTGACGGCAAAAAAGCAATGAACTTTACCATGAAGCCTTCAAAAACTCAGCTCGATGAAGTAGTTGTTGTGGGCTATGGTGTCGCTCGTAGAAGAGATCTTACAGGTTCTGTTGTGAGTTTAAAAGCGAAAGAATTAACAGACATCCCAACACCATCCTTTGAGAATGCTATACAAGGAAAAGCAGCCGGTGTGCAAGTAATTACTGGCTCTGGGATTGCTGGTTCGGGCTCTATGGTGCGTGTTAGGGGGGTTGCCTCAATTTCTGCCGGTGGTGATCCGTTGTATGTGGTAGACGGCATCCCTATTACACAGGATTACTTTTTAAACGGCAACAGAGGTGGGTTTAACACCAATCCACTAGCTACGATTAACCCTAACGACATCGAGTCTATTGACATTTTAAAAGATGCAGCGGCCACGGGTATTTATGGGTCACGTGGTTCAAATGGAGTGGTTTTGATCACCACTAAGCGCGGTAAAAACAAAAAACTATCGTACAACTTCTCTTCACGTGTTGGTTTTTCTAATCCTACGGCATTGCCAAACATGATGAACAAGGACGAATACTTACAGATGTTCGAAGAGGCATGGGTAAATGACGGAAACGTTGGTGTGCCTGAGCTTCCCGGAAACAGAATGAGCTGGTCGGAGGCACAGGCCTTTGAGGGAACTGACTGGGTCCAGGAAACCATTCGTCCTGGGATCAAGCATGGATATGACTTCTCTGCCTCTAAAGGCTTCAAGGGGGGAAATTTCTACACGGGATTTTCTTATAATGACAATAACAGTTACTTAGCAGGAAACTCCTACGAACGCTTGTCGGGTCGCTTCAATGTAGACTTTAATCTTACAGAAAAACTTAAGCTCGGGCTGAGCACATCTATTTCACGTGGTGTCAACACTCGTATTGACGCGGCATGGTCTGGCGGGCTTGGCGAGGCGATGTCTCGAGCGCTGCCTATTTACCCCATCCATTATGCCCAAGATGAATACGATGCGGACGGTAATCTAGTTGCAAACGCCGGTGATTATTGGTTAAAAGGAGGTGTGAGCTTAAATCCAGTGGCACAAAGAGAAATGAAGGACTGGACAGCAATCGAAGACCGGACGATCAACAACATCACAATGGACTATAGGGTGAGTGACGCCTGGACTATTCGCGGACAAGGCGCATTTGATTACATGCATTTTGAAGACCATATTTGGGAAAAACCAGGGTATGACCCAACGTATAAAGATACGCTTGGGAATTTCTTAGGACGAGCGAACATGTATCCTTATAGTGTCTGGAACACTTCTGGTAATGCGACCGCCAATTACATTAAAGACTTAGGTAAGGATCACCACATTAACTGGTTAATCGGATCAGAATACCAGTACAACATGATTAAAAAGTTTGACGGGTATTACGACAGTGAAGCAGTAGGTCAAATACGAGAAACAGGAACGTGGGTGAATGATCCTCTAAGCTATTTAGAAGAGTATGCGTTTGCCTCAGCGTTTACACGTTTAAACTATAATTACAAGGGCAAATACTTTGCAGAAGCCTTGATTCGTCGGGATGGTTCTTCAAAGTTCGGCCCGAACAATAAGTACGGAAACTTCCCTGCGGCTTCATTAGGCTGGATCATTTCGGATGAGGACTTTATGGACAACCTCCCTAATGTTAATTTCCTTAAGCTAAAAACCTCTGTAGGCAAGAACGGAAACTCTGCGATACCGTCATACCAGTGGTTTGGCTACTATAATGTCGCGAACAACGGCTATGGAGGGGAAACCTATCGTTATCCAGTGATTCGTGAAAACGCAAACCTTCGCTGGGAAACCTCTACATCGTTTGATGTTGGACTGGAATATGGATTTTTTCAGGACCGATTTAGTGGTGAATTAGCGTGGTACCGCAAGCAGACGAATGACATGCTATTGAATGTGACTCTTCAAGGCTCCACTGGATTTGGATCTTGGTGGGATAACGTAGGTAGTGTATATAATACGGGTGTGGAATTTGCCTTTAAGTCGCGGAATATTGTATCAGATAACTTTACCTGGACCACCGACTTTAACATTGCTCGTAATTACAATGAAATTACTTCAATTGGGGAGTATTCACCTGATGCAGTAAGTGGTGGGACAAACGATACGCGTGTTGTTGTGGGTATGCCAATTGGAACAAATTACTTGGTTAAATTCTCGCATGTAGACCCCACAAACGGCCTACCAGTTTATCTCACTAAAGATGGTGAGGAGACCTATACATGGGATCTTCAAGACCGCGTTGCTTTAGGTAATGTCATGCCAGATGCAATAGGCGGTTTAACAAACACCTTTAACTACAAGAACCTTGAATTTAGTTTCTTGTGGGTATTTACCATAGGAGGGGATATTTATGACAGCTCGTCTAAGCGCCAGATGGGCGTGGTTACGGATTGGAATATGCGTACCGACTTGAACGACCGCTGGCAACAACCTGGTGATGTCGCTACATATCCAAGGCTTAGTCAAGACTATCGTACTTACGGAGCAAATACGGAGTGGATCAACACGGATCTTTGGCTACACGACGGAAGCTACGCGCGACTACGTAATGTTAAACTGTCCTATCGTGTGCCACAAGAGAACCTGAAATTTGTAAAAGGTCTTACCGTTAATGTAACGGGTACAAATCTTCTGACACTGACTAACTTTATTGGTTTAGATCCTGAAATTGCTCGTGATTTCGAGAACGCCACGGATAGAAACATGTCTCCAAACATCACCTACTTAACTCCTCCTCAAGAGAAGACGTACAACGTAGGTATAAACATTAACTTTTAATCTTAGGCATGATGAAAAGAATAGCAGCACTTTTAGCACTGGTCATGATCGTAGTAGGAACTACATCGTGTGAGAGAATCTTAGATTTTAAAGCAAATACGGATAGTCAAATCCCTGCCGATTCTGCGATATTAAACATTGAAGATGCGGAGCAACTGCTTGTCAGTGTTTACGACGTAGCGGCTAACGCATTCAGCGGTCGATTTCAAAACATCCCCGAAGTCATGTCAGACAACATGGCGGATCCACTTGGCTTAAATGGAGAATATGCACAGATTTACCGTTGGACATCTTCCTTTTTTAATGGCTCATTTGGTGGTGAATATCGTGATGCATATATTTCTATTTACCGCGCAAACACCTTACTTGAAGAAGTTGCAAACTTAGAAGGAGCAACACCTGAAAGTGTTAAGCGTATTTCGGCTGAGGCAAAATTTGTTCGAGCTTTGTGTCACTACCACGTGGTTAGAATTTGGGCTATGCCCTATGGTTACACCGCTGATAACAGTCACCTAGGTGTTCCGCTGAAACTCTCAGCAGATCAAACACCTCAAATGCGTGCGACGGTTGCAGAAGTTTATGCAGCGATTGAGCAAGACCTTTTAGACGCAGAGTCAGATCTTCCAACGAGTAATGGAATCTTTGCCAACCAGATGTCCGCAAAAGCACTTCTGGCAAAAGTATACCTGGAAATGGGAGACTTCGCAAAAGCAAAAACGAAAGCATCAGGGGTGATTAACTCTGGATCATACGCTTTGGAGCTAGATTTAACGAAGAGGTTCAGCGATCACGTCAACGATAACCTACCGGCTGAATTTATTTTCACCCTGGTGAGCACAAACGAAATGGGTGCCTCAGGCCCAATAGTGGACGAACGAGGTCAAGGATTTGTAGGGAACTACAGATCGGATGATCCAAACGCTAACCCAGCACTAAAAGCCAGTTTAGACCTCTATGTAGTGGCTACTTCTGATACGAATGATCTACGCGGTCAGTTATGGTACGACGTTCGCAGCGCGGGTACTCCAGATGAAAACTATGTGATCAGTAAATTTGATGCAAGTTTTATCGACGTTCCACTACTACACCTAACTGATATGTATCTTACTTACGCAGAATGTAATGTTAGATTAAACGGAGACAGCGACGGAAGCGGCTTAGCCATGGTTAATGCGCTACGCCAACGAGCGGGACTGACTGACCTGAGTTCATTAAGCCTTGTGAGTGTGATGACCGAACGTAGGTTAGAATTACCAGGAGAGGGAGATAGACTATTCCAGCTTAAACGACAAGGAGTTCAAGGGGAAATTCAAAAAATTCGCGGTGTAGACTGGGATTGTCCTGGGATGATTCTTCAATTCCCGAACTTTGAAGGAACAGCACAAGGATTTATTTATAACGAAGAAGGAAACTGCGAATAAGTCGCCAAAGCATATGAAAAGAATAGCAATAATTATTACTAGTGCGCTCATGATCTTGGGCGCATGTAAGCCAGAAGTTGGCCCAATGGGCACATCATACGAGGCTGGCGCAGGCTTGTTAGGCACGTGGGAACTAACTAATGCGGATCAGACAGATCTATCGTTACCCGTTCCTGAGACACGGGACATTAGTTCTTTTTACCAAGGCGCTTCACAAAAGTGGGTGGTCCAGTTTAATCAGGACAGCACTTATGTGGTAAACCAACAAGGTCCTGGTTTTGATGTTTTTGGGACAGGAGGAACATGGAGTTATGACACTCCGGAATACCCTACGGAACTACATTTAACGCAGGACACAATCGTCACGGTTTTACCGCTAGGCAACATGCCGCGTACAATAGATCAAACGGTAAGCTTGGTGTATTCACGCGAACGTTGTGAGAAACCAAGTGTTTCTTATGAACTAACATTCACACGTAAATAAATGCACTACATGAAAAATATAACGACACTTTTTGCATTGATTTTCGGCATCACAGCGAGTGCTCAAATCACGACTATTCCTGATGAAAACATAGACCCTTCGGATTCCTTAGAAATCATTTTTGATCCTGCGGGACTGGATTTAGCAGTTGCTCCTCAAGACGCCTTAAAACAGGCCATTGACGCAGGCGAAGATGTGTTTATTTGGACCTGGAAACCAGCTTCGCATCCGGACGGCCATCCTTATGTGAACGGAACGGGTTCTGCCCCTTGGAAAAACTCCAACGACGCGATGAAGATGACTAAAAACACGAATGGTACGTTTTCGTGGAAAATAGTACCTACGCTTTTTTATGAGGTTGACGCAACGACTGTATATGCCGAGGACATACATTTTCTGGTAAAAGCAAAAGACGGCGGAGGCTACGGCGATCCTGATGTAAAGTCAGATGATTTAAAAATAGCCATCGATCCTCCAGCAACAGACCGGAATCCATTCTACCACTTCCCAGCAAAAGTGATGACGGATGACGTACTTACATTACGTTATGAGAACTGGAGAGAAGATAAGGCAAGCATGCAAAACCTTGACCCATCTGAATGTTACCTGTATTCTAAGGTATACTACCTCGACGGGACCTTCAGTGAAATCGAAAACGCATTTAACGTAGGCTCAAACCTAGCTTTACAAATGGAGTTCTTAGGAGACGGTAACTTCGAAAAAGTCATTATTCCTTCTCAATTTTTTAATGTTCCTGTAAACAAAACCATAGATTTTTGTGAATTTATCGTCATGAAAAAAATCTTTGCCTCAGGTGCCGATCGAGTAACCCAAGCTGTTGAAGCTCAAATAGAGTGTCAGTAACTGCCCAAAATACATTGATAAAAAACCCGGCTGATCAGCCGGGTTTTTTATACAAGCGAATTCAATAGATATGCAGCACAAACCTAAACTTAGCTTTTGGCAGATTTGGAACATGAGCTTTGGCTTTCTTGGAATCCAGTTTGGATATGCGCTTCAGGGAGGCTTTATGAGCAGAATTTTTGAGACCCTTGGAGCAGATGAGCACAGCCTGCCTTTGTTGTGGATCGCAGCACCCTTAACAGGCCTTATTGTCCAGCCTATAATTGGCCAAATGAGTGACAATACATGGCACTCTAGGTATGGCCGCCGCCGTCCGTATTTTCTCATTGGAGCTATTCTTGCCTCATTAACCTTACTGGTTGTTCCCCATAGCCCCGCGCTTTGGATAGCCGCTGGGGGTTTATGGATCCTAGATGCCAGCATGAACATTTCCATGGAGCCTTTTAGGGCGCTTGTGGCGGATAAGTTGCCGGATAGTCAACGTAGTTTCGGATTTGTTGTACAAACCTTAATTATTGGGGTGAGCACTTGGGTTGCGTCTAACCTACCAAAGCTGATCAGCTCCTTAGGCGTCAGTAATGAATCAGACCCTGGTGTTGTGCCCATGTCTGTGAAAATAGCATTCGGAATTGGAGCTGTTATATTTTTAGCAGCAATCCTCTATACAGTGTTTACTACAGACGAATATCCCCCAGAAGACATGGAAGCCTTCCGCGTGGAACAAAAGGCGAAGGCAGGCCTTGTAAACACCTTAAAAGAGGTGGGTAAGAACATTGCTGATATGCCACTAACCATGAAGAAACTTGGCGTGGTCCAATTCTTTTCGTGGTTTGCCTTTTTTTGTATGTGGTCCATGGCCAACCCGGCCTTAACTGACCATGTTTTCGAAGCGTCAAAACCTGCTGCCATTGAGTTTGTGAACTCTACGGCAGATCAAATAGACGCATATCGTATTCAGGATAAGGCATTCAATGATGCTTCTGATCAAGTCGGCGCTTACATGGGAAACTATGGCTTGAGTTCAATGGCCTTTGCTTTGATACTTACGCTATGGACTGCCAAGCGAAGAATTAATCGTAAATACGTGCATATGCTTTCTCTGTTTGCCGGTGGTTATGGGTTTATTAGCATGTATTTCGTGACAGAACCAAGCATGCTTATCCTTTCATTTGTATGCGTAGGCTTCTCGTGGGGATCTATTTTGAGCATGCCCTATGCGATGCTTAGTTCAACACTAGACCCTAATCGTATGGGTGTATATATGGGGATATTTAATATGTTCATTGTCATTCCACAGATTGTTGCGGCGACCTCTCTCACGAACATTTACCAAGCCATTTTTGGTCAAGAGCCAATTAATGCAATGCTCCTCGCAGGAAGCTCATTAATTATAGCGGGCATGGCAAACTTCTTAATAACGGATAAAAAGGCAGTAACCTACTCGCCGGAGCTGTCGGAATAGGCGAAAAAACTTGAACTAAAAAGCACCCTTTGATGTTTTTACGCGCTCTATACCCGTTTACGCTTTCTAAATTCCCGAGGTGAACAGCCTTTGATCTTCAAGAAGGCTCTGTTAAACGATGAGCTTGAGTTAAAACCACTTTCAGTAGCCACTTCCGTCATTGGTTTGCTCGTATTGATAAGCAAATGACTAGCCACTGTCGTGCGAAGTTGCATGAGGTAGTCTATAAAGGTGAGCCCAGAGGTTTGACGAAACCACCTGCTAAAGCTCTGCTCGGTCATGCTTGCAATATCTGCGATTTCATTCAAGGTAATAGCGCGTTGGTAGTTCGCTTGTATATGTTTTGACACCCGTTCCATGCGTTGGCTGAGCTTTTTACTCATCACATTGGAATAGGCACTGTTTGTTGAGACGGTGACTAGATCCGGTCGCTCGGCGATCATTGCCATGAGGTTGAAAAATGAACCTATACTTCTCAGCGGATCGTCACCAACAATGCTTGAAAATGCTTGATGCTCTAGGGCACGTAATTGACCCAAGTTTATGCCGAAGCTCATCGCGTTAAAGAGTCGCTGCAAAGCGGCACTTTCTTTAATAGAATAGAGCCATTCCGTGGTGAACTGTAGGCCCCAACATTCTCGTTCAAGGACAATGCCCTCCTCGTCTGTTCCTATAAAATTATGTGGCAAATAAGGGCCGAGTAAAAATGCTTGACCTGGACCAAACTCTATGGTTTTGTTCCCGATAAACGCAAGTCCATTGCCCTTGATGATATAGGTGATTTCAATTTCCGGATGGTAGTGCCAATAGTCTGTAAATACAGTTTGCCGGTAATCACTTTTTTTTTGCTTGAGTATATAGCTATTGTAGCTACGGTCCTTTTCGGCAATTTTAATGTTTTCTATGGTTGCTTTCATACCTCATATACCACCTTGTTTCCCAAGGGGCAAATAATTCGTTATTCGAACCACTTTGAACCACACTTTTCATAGTACTGTATTTTGAGTGTGTCCTTTCCTCGCTAGTTGCATTACAAACAACCACAAGGGTGCCTGTAGCGTGGGGGCGTTCAAAGATGTACCAGCCGTTTTCAGGCAAATGCTGTATCAAGGGTCCATTCAACTGTGCATTAAGCGTTTTTCGCTGTTTGCCCAATTCTTCACACAAACCTAACAAAACAGACTCATATATGCTATAATCAGGGGTGTTATTACCTGCCCTTATATTTGAAAGGCATTGTCAAGGACCAAACTAGAATGAACACAAAAAACCTAATGATTCCCATTAATTGACGTTTAATGCGATAATATGGTTAAAAATCGATTAAAACCAACTATTCTATCGCGGTTCTTCTCGTTAAATTTGAAAGGTACTACGTACATTAATTACTAACCATAATAAATTTTTATGAAAAATTTCTACGCTTTAGCAGTAGCGCTATTCTTCGGGATAACCGCTTTTGCACAAACGACCTACAGCGTTACCTTCCAGGTTGACATGGGCTCTGCCACTGTCAGCACAAATGGAATTCACGCTGCAGGATCATTTCAGAGCTGGTCACCCAGCACTACGGCACTGTCACAGGTAGGTTCAACTACGATCTATACCAAGACAGTTACTGTGAACGCAGGACAATTGGAGTACAAATTCTTAAACGGTAACGCATGGGGTGATGACGAATCAGTTCCTGCACCTGTTCAAGTGGGTACAAATGGAAACAGCAACCGTTGGGCCGTGATCTCTCAAGACACAACTCTTCCTGCTGTAATGTTTGCTGGATCAGCTCCTGCTGGCCAGAAAGCTATCCAAATGAAAGTTAACATGGCACTACAAACGGTTTCTTCCGATTCAGTACATGTTGCAGGAAGCTTCCAAGGTTGGGATCCTGCAAAAACACGCATGGTCAACTTTGACGGTGTTCACCGCGCCATTGCCTATGTAGGTAAAACAGATTCCGTCTATTTTAAATTTATCAATGGTAATGGTTGGAGTACTGTAGAATCGGTTCCTTCCACTTGTCAAGCTTCAACAGCGGGCATCAACCAAGGAGATAACCGTTTCTATACGGATACCGTTAGTGGCATTTACGAAGTGTGTTACACACAATGTGGCCCATGTACGATCGTTCCAACCTATGATATTACTGTAAATGTTGATGTGAGTTCATTGACTGCGTGTTCTATGTTAGATTCTGTATCTATAGCAGGGCCTATCAACGGATGGGGCGGAGAGAACATGTCAGATCCAGATGGTGACGGTATTTATTCCATTTCATACCTGGGTGTTGATTCAGGAGATTTCCAGTTCAAGGCACGCTACCATGTTGGTGGCGCTACCAACTGGGAAGGTGGTGGTAACAAAGTCATTACAGTATCTTCAGATTCAGCTGTAGCACCACGCTGTTTTGGGAATGACAATTACGGTCCGTGTGCTGCTGTTCCTGCAACTGCAGATGTAACGTTCATTGTTGACTTTACACAAGCATCATTTACTCCGGCTGACACGATTTTCTTAATGGGTAATTTCACCCAGTGGGGCGATAACCCTATCGCGATGACTCAGCACACGGTTGCGGGTCAATATATTACAACCATTCCTAGCTATTGTCCAGGAAGCATGGAATACCGCTTCTCAAACGGCGACGCTTCTGATGTGGCTAATCACGAGCCAGTTGATTCTGCTTGTGGTGTTGATAATGGCGTAGGTTCTTACAATAGATTTTGGGCACGTTCAGGTTCAGCGGATACATTACGTCATACTTACGGCACATGTTCGTTTGTCGACGTAAACGAGAACGATTTAAATCAAGTCTCGGTCCATCCTAATCCTATGACAGAAATGACCACAATCGTTTTGGGTACTTCGGATTTCTACAGCGTACAAATAATAGACATCACAGGTCGCATTGTAGCGGGCTTTGATCACGTTCAAGGTGAAGTAGAGATTGTTCGTAACAACATGGTACGAGGAATGTACTTTGTAAACATCGCCAATACCACCGGTGATGTGAAGACAATGAAACTAATCGTAGAGTAATTATTCTATCCGCATTAGGTTAAGCATAAAACGACCCCGCCTGGCATCGCCAAGCGGGGTTGTTTTTTTATTCAAGTGAGATTAAGATTATTGTCTCTGTGGAAATACTAAGTATAAAAAGGAGGCTCTGAACCCATCTTTTGGTGGGAGGAGTATTATACCTGGGTCACTAGTCCGTTTTCAACAGCAAATCTAACCAGACCAGCCGTGTTGCGCATGCCTAATTTATTTAGGATGTTTTGTCGATGGTTGTCTA
>CAJJCK010000046.1 GCA_905182675.1 uncultured Cryomorphaceae bacterium
CAGGCCATTAATCCCCACTTTGGGAATTATGGTCTTTTTCTTTTTGATGCAAATGGTCTGGAAGTATGTAGATGATCTCGCAGGCAAAGGAATAGAATGGTACATCATCTTAGAGCTTATGACCTACTGGGCAGCAAGCGTAGTTCCATTTGCACTCCCGGTAAGTGTGTTATTTGCCTCCTTACTCACCTTTGGAAATTTTGGTGAACATTATGAAATGGCTGCCATGAAGAGCGCTGGAATTTCATTATTTAGAGGAATTAGGTCCTTAATTATCTTAAATATACTAATCGCTTTTGCGGCTTTTTTCTTTTACAACAATGTCATTCCAATGGCTAATTTAAGAGGACAAAGCCTCCTCATGAATATTTCGAAGAGCAAGCCTGCCTTCCACATCACCCCTGGTATTTTCTATAATGGTTTCGATGGATATAGCATTAAAATTGGGGAAAAGAGCGGCGAAGACAGTGAGCTTTTAAAGGACATCTATATCTACGACCACAAGGAAGCTAAGAAAGGTAATCACAAGGTGCTCACAGCAGCCTCAGGTATCATGAGAACAGTCGCTAACGATCAGTACTTAGAGATTGAATTACATGATGGAGCTACCTACGAGGATATTATCAAAAAGGAAAGAGACGATCGGAAAAAGATGCCATGGGCAAGAAGTGAATTTGATACTGCTTACATCAGGTTTTCACTAGGGAACTTCTCTTCCGAGGATCTTTACAAGACTCGTAAACGTGACTTCATGATGCTTAATACGCAGCAGCTCAAAGAGAAGGCAGATACTTTGTCTGCTCAAATCACAGAGCGCCAGGCGAACTTTGAGAAAAATCTACATGGTAAATACAAGTTTAACTATATTGAAATAAGCAGTGCTGATAACCAAAGTGCCCTAAGAGACGACTTGATGCAAAATCTAGTTATTGGAATGAGGGTACGTGCCTCGCAAAATGCAGTTCGTCTTGCTAGAAGCAATCTTGACTATCTGCGTCAGATGGAACGTGAAATGGAATGGCGCAAGGAAATGCATCTGCGCCATTGGATAGAGTATTACAAGAAATATGCTCTCGGAGTTTCAGTACTTATCATGTTTTTTATCGGTGCTCCATTAGGTAGTATTATAAGAAAAGGGGGTATAGGACTTCCATTGGTGATTTCCACTATATCATTTTTGGTATTTCATATCCTTAATACGACGTTTGAAAAGATGGGTAGAGAAATGCTTATCGATGTCACTGCAGCGGTTTGGATACCTTCCATTATTTTAGCGCCAATAGCCTTGTGGCTAACCTATAGTGCGTCCACTGACACTGCCCTACTGTCAGGAGAATGGTACAGCAAATTGAGTACTCGGTTTACTAGAAAACCTCGGTCATGAAAAAAGTACTGATACTTGCAAACAAAATCCCATATCCTTCTAAAGACGGGAGTTCCATAGCCATGGCCAGAATGCTAGAATCTCTTTTAAAAATTGACGGTATCAACATCACTTATGGCGCACTCAACACTGTTAAACATAGAAAAGATATTAAAGATTTCCCTAAAGCTATTCTAGACAAAATCATCTTTGTATCGTTTGAAGTAGATACGTCCCCAAATATTATATCAGGAGTACGGAATTTATTATTCAGCAGCAGACCCTATAATGCGATCCGATTCTTTGTGAAATCGATGCGGGAATGGCTCCTAGATTTTGACGATGATTCCTTTGATTATGTGATCATCGAAGGTGCCTTTATGGGCGATTATTTACCTATTGCCAAGAGAAAGGGAAAACAAGTGATCCTGCGTTCGCACAACTTGGAGCATGTTATTTGGGAGCGAACCGCGGATCATATCGGGGACCCTTTTAGGAAGTTGTATTTCAATATTCAGGCAAATAGACTAAAGTCTTTTGAGAAAAATCTAACAAGGCAATCCGATTCAATATGGAGCATAAGTCCCATAGACGGCGCATGGTTTAAGGCATTAAATAAACATACCCATCACATCCCTGTGGCCGTAGAAGATGGACTTCCTGTCAAGACTATTTCACCCATGCGGTGTTTTCACTTAGGTGCATTGGATTGGAAACCTAACCTTCAAGGAATAGAATGGTTTTTAAGCCAAGTATGGCCACTGGTCATAGATATGCGTCCTGAGGCAGAATTTCATATTGCTGGAAATAACACTCCCAAGCATATTAAGACACAGCCTCATAGAAAGATTACCGTCCATGGCAGAGTATCAAATGCTGAAGCGTTTTCAAAGTCACATGGAATTTCTGTCATCCCGTTGCTATCTGGCTCTGGAATACGGATTAAACTGTTGGAAAATGCCAGGATTGCTATTCCAGTGATAAGTACAACCGTGGGTGCGGAAGGAGTATATAATCATACCTTCAGTATAATTCCTTTAGCTGACAAACCGTTGGATTTCGCTCACAAACTGATCGATCTTTTGGATCACCCGGAAAAGGCAAAAAAAATTGGATTGTCTTTACAAAATGATATTATGACTACTTACAGCATGCCTTCAACCTTGAAACTTATTGATTCTGCATGGCCCTTATAGCACTCTATTCTCTATTAGTCTTGTGCCTATTAGGCATTATAATTACCTATGGTTTATACCCTCTTTGGCAAATACTGTTTCCAGGGAAATCTCATCCTATCCTAGAGATTAATTTCAATGCCCAGCTGGTAACGGTGATATTCGCGGCGTACAATGAGCAAGATGTTATTGAGGAGAAAATTAGAAGTATCTATCATTCCTCTTATCCTAATGAACTCATTGAAGTATGGATAGGGAGTGATAAAAGCACGGACGCAACGGAAGAAATAATTACACGGCTGCAACTAGAATTTAAAACGTTACATCTATATATATCGTCTGGAAGATCTGGAAAGGCGGCTATTATGAACATTCTCGCTAAAAAGGCTGGCGGCGATATTTTTATAGCGACTGATGCAAATATTATTTTCGACCATCATACGATCACCGAGCTTGTCAAATACTATTCTAACGTTAATGTAGGAGCCGTAGCCGGTAACCTTTCCTATGAAAAAGAAAACATCAGTTCTGGTACCTCTAAAAACGAGCACTTTTATCTGAACATAGAAAATAGAATTAAGCAGACTGAAAGTAATAAGTACGGATTTTGTCTTGGCATGGAGGGTGGTCTATACAGCATTAGAAAAAAGCTTTGGAGTGAAATACCTCCGCACACCTTCATGGAGGATTTTTTTCAAACGGTTCAGGTTTTTGACCAAGGATATGACATTGTTTTCAATGAATTTGCCCTTGGTTTTGAAGATGTAAGCACCTCACTAAAAGAAGAATTCAATAGAAAGATTCGTATTTCTATTGGTAATTTTCAAAATCTAAGAAGGTTTAGGAAATTGGCGATGAATAAGCCCTTCCCTTTTGGATTGGTCTTCCTGTTTCACAAAATATTGAGATGGCTAACTCCGCATCTATTTATCCTCTCAAGTCTCCTGATATTATGTACGCCAATTGCCCTTCCTTATCTCATGCTGATTTCAGCAGTAGTCTTCGCCCAAATTATTTGGGTCCGATTCTTCCCTCCAGGTCCTTTCACTTACTTTTGTGCGATGAACTTGGCCTTATTTATAGGTTATATTAGATTTTTACGCGGAGTTACCTCCAGTGTTTGGCAACCAACAAAGAGAAAACAAAATGAGTCTTAATTCCATAGAGGAAGCATTATTAGATATTGCAGCAGGTAAAGTAGTCATTGTGGTGGATGATGAAGACCGTGAGAATGAAGGTGACTTTGTTGCCGCAGCAGAGCTTGTATCTCCTGAAATGATCAATTTCATGGCGAAGGAAGGTCGCGGCTTGATATGTACACCGATTCTTTCTAATCGAGCTGAAGAG
>CAJJCK010000047.1 GCA_905182675.1 uncultured Cryomorphaceae bacterium
TATTTATCCGCTTCTCAAAAACTACTACGGTACTGGTGGCGACTTAAACGTTGACCAGAAAACGGAAGTTATCCCCTTCACTAGTGAATTAGGGATATTGCATCCACAAGAAGGTGTTCTAAATGGACATTACCAGCCAGGAGGCTTCGCAAAAGCAAGAAAAATAAAACAACTTCAAGACGGAGTAAGTCTGGCCGTTCACTCCAAGGACCATACGCCAACAGCCGCAGGTAACCTTAAGGTAGGCGACCTTATTACAGGATATGGCACCGCGATGAGCGTCAAGCATTTCTATGAGATTTGGGGTGGTGATGTTAAAGGGAAACGTGTGATTATTCAAGGATGGGGCAATGTAGGTTCCGGAGCTGCGTACTATTTAAGTCAAATGGGCGCAAATATTGTCGGGATTATTGACATTGCCGGCGGGCTTATCAAACCCAATGGATTTTCTTTTAAGGAGATTATAGATTTATTCAATGCGAAAGACGGTAACGCCCTTAACGCAGAAAATATGTTGAGCTTTGAAGACACCAACAAAGCTATTTGGAGTATGGGTGCAGAAGTATTTATTCCAGCAGCAGCGTCAAGGCTAGTAAATAGTTCTCAGCTGGATCAAATGCTGGACCATGGTTTAGAAGTGATTTCTTCTGGTGCAAATGTTCCATTTGCAGATAAAGAAATATTCTATGGACCAATAGCCGAATTAGCAGATCAAAAATGTGCTGTAATTCCAGACTTTATTTCCAATTGTGGAATGGCACGAGTTTTTGGATACCTCATGGAGGATCATGCAAAAGTCGAGGATGTTTCGATTTTTGATGATGTGAGCGAAACCATTCACAAAGCTTTGTCTGATGTCTACAGCTCAAGTAATGAGAAAACGCACATAACATTTCACGCATATTCAAATGCACTTAAACTTTTAATATGATCTACACATTAATGCTTGTAGTGTTTGTCCTAGGTTACGCTGCTATAGCCTTCGAACACCAACTCAAGATTGACAAGGCAGCGGCAGCGTTAATAACCGGTGTACTTACATGGACACTCTATGTTTTAGCGAGTAACAACATTCACGAGGTTGAGGGACAACTGCTTCATCACCTTTCTGAGATATCGTCTATATTATTCTTTCTTATAGGCGCAATGACCATTGTTGAACTTGTTGATGCACATGAAGGCTTCGCTGTAATCACGGATAAGATAAAAACCACAAACAAGGTGAAGTTGATGTGGATTATCGGCATCTTAAGCTTCTTCTTTTCCGCTGCATTAGACAACTTGACGACCTCTATTGTTATGGTAAGTTTGCTGCGTAAACTTATTGAAGACAAAAAGCAACGCTGGTTCTTTGCCGGTATGGTTGTAGTTGCTGCAAACGCAGGAGGAGCATGGTCTCCTATTGGAGACGTTACGACTACCATGCTTTGGATTAAGGGGCAAATTTCAGCAGGAGCGGTGATACAAAGTTTGATCGTGCCATCGCTTGCTACCCTACTGGCTCCGTTGGCCATTCTTTCATTCCGACTCAAGGGAAATGTCGAGCGACCTATGAAGTCCGAGAATGCCGAGCATTACACAGACCCAACTACTCCTTTTGAGAGAAACTTTGTGTTTTTCGCAGGTGTCGCTGGACTCATATTTGTTCCTGTTTTCAAAACAGTAACACACTTACCTCCTTTCATGGGAATGATGCTTTCCTTGGGTGTTTTATGGATCATTACAGATATTCTACACAGACGAAAACCTTCTGAGATTAGACATCATCTGAGTCCAATAGGAGTACTTCAAAAAATAGACACCCCATCTGTATTGTTCTTCTTGGGTATTTTATTGGCCGTAGCTTCTTTACAAAGTATGGGGCAGTTGGGAGATTTAGCCAACGCATTAGACCATAGTATTGGAACTGATACCCAAAACGGAGTATATGTTGTGGGATTGATCATAGGACTACTTTCAGCCATTGTCGATAACGTGCCCTTGGTAGCAGCTGCCATGGGAATGTACGAAGTGACGGAAACCGGATTATTCATGCAAGACGGTACTTTCTGGCAATTCCTAGCCTATTGCGCTGGAACAGGTGGTTCAGCACTTATCATAGGATCTGCAGCCGGTGTAGCCGTGATGGGGCTAGAAAAAATACCATTTGGTTGGTACGTAAAGAATATAACCCTACTCGCGCTCGTTGGTTATATAGCGGGAGCCGGAGTTTATATCCTTCAAAACATGTTATTCTAACGAATTTCGAACTTGTTGATATTTCAAAGGCCCTCGCGAAGCGGGGGCCTTCTTTTTATAGATATTTGAGTAAATCACACGAAACTCATGAGCGCAATTTTCTTTCAAATTCAAACTGGTACAGACGCTGTTCTTACTGAAGAACCAACTGAAAAAACCATGACCATTCTAGAGCTGATGACTTCTGGTGGCGTAGGTGGAATATTGATCATGGTAACCCTTGGGATACTCAGTATTTTCGCCGTTTATATATTCTTAGAGCGCTTTGGTGCCATGAGAAATGCGAACAAGGTCGATCCTAATTTCATGAATAACATTAAAGACATGGTGATGGATGGCAAGTTAGATGCCGCTGGCGCCCTATGTAAAGCTGAAAGCACTCCTGTTGCCCGAATGATAGCAAAAGGTATAAGCCGAATAGGCAAGCCACTTGGAGATATCACACAAGCGATAGAAAATCAAGGTAAACTAGAGGTTACTCGGCTTGAAAAAGGACTACCCATGCTTGCAACAATTTCTGGTGGAGCTCCTATGATTGGTTTTTTAGGTACCGTTATAGGTATGATTCTTACCTTCAAAGAAATGGCAAATGCTGGAGGACAAATCAAACTTGACATGATGGCTGAAGGAATATATACTGCCATGACAACAACTGTGGCAGGTCTTTTGGTAGGTATTATTGCCTACTTCGGTTACAACTTTTTAGTTACCAGAGTAGATCGGGTAGTCTATAAGCTTGAGTCTAGTGCAATGGACTTCCTAGACCTTCTACACGAACCTGCATAACACCGAGCTATGAATCTTAGATCCAGAAGTAAAGTAAGTGCCGAAGTGAACATGTCGTCAATGACCGATCTGGTGTTCCTGCTCCTTATATTTTTTATTCTTGCCTCTACACTTGTAACCTCAAGTGCATTGGACATTGTGTTACCCAAAAGCGGTGCACAAACGGTTAAAAAGAAGAATATCGCCCTTACGGTAAATGCCGCATTAGAGTTTGACGTGAATGGCACCATCGTGAGTTATGACGAAGTAGAGCGCATGCTTATTAATGAGGCTGGTAAGCTCAATAGCGATGAAGAAGCTGTTGTTGTTTTGCGGGTAGACCAGAGTGTACCCACGGGCGAAACCGTACGCGTCTTGGATATAGGATACCGTAACAACCTAAAAATGATTATCGCAACCGACCCAAAATAACATGACGTTTAACGAAAATACAAACCGAAATAAGGCACGTACTTGGACCATAGTTATCCACGTGCTTCTATTGCTGTGGTTTGCATTTACAGGGCTGAAATATCAGGATCCACCTCCTGAAGAAGGTATAGCTATCAATTTCGGCTATGAAGAGACGGGTAAAGGAGATAATTCACAAGCAGCCGCTGTAACTCCTCCTCCCCCCACTCCAGTTGAGACCCCTTTAGCCGCTCCTGTGGCGCAAGAAGAAGTCATCACCCAGGATACTGAAGATGCTCCTGTTATCGAAAAACCAAAAGAAAAAACCGTCGAGGAAACACCTAAGGAGCCTGTAGAAGAAACTCCCGAAGAGAAGCCTATAGTAGAGCCTGATCCAGACCCACAGCCCACAGCTGAACAAATTGAACAACAAGCGCAGCAAGACAAATTAGACAGGATGTTCAATACGAACAATAAAGGCACAGGAACCGGTGAAGGCGAAACTACTAGTGGTGGTGATCAAGGAGATCCAAATGGAGACTTGAATTCTCAAAGACGTACCGGAAACGGTGGAATTGGAGGCAATGGAAAATATTATATGTCAGGAAAGCCTATCGATCTTCCTGAGCCAGAAACAGGTTGTAATTATGAAGGTGTTGTGGTGGTTAAAATTGCTGTCGATCCTACAGGCAGGGTATTTGAAGCCGAATTAGCACCAAACAATCAAATTCCTGATGGATTAGCAATGTCAAACTTTGGGTCGAATACTTGTTTAATCAATAAGGCAAGATTAGCGGCAAGGGCCTCAACATGGAGTGCTGATAGTAACAACCAGAGAAGGGTTGGCTTCATCGTTTACCGATTCGAACTGCAATGACCTACACAGAAGCGGTTAATTGGCTCTATGCGGCGGTCCCAAACTTCCAAAGAGATGGTGGAGGTAAGAATTATAAAATTGGTTTAGAGGGTCCGGAAGCTCTTTGGAATTATTTGGATAGACCCAGCGATGCTATTCCTACGATTCATATTGCTGGAACAAACGGAAAAGGCTCCTCCGCCCATCTTATCTCTGCAGGGCTGCAAAGTATGGGTTGCCAAGTTGGTGTTTTCTCTTCTCCACATCTTTTCAACTTCAGAGAACGTGCGAAAATCGGAACTAAGATGGTTCCTGAATCATTTGTGGCCCAATGGGTATCGCAACATAGAAGCGAAATTGAACAAAAAGGAAATAGCTTTTTCGAGTTAACCCTCATGCTCGCTATGAGCTGGTTTGAAGAACAGAAGGTTGATTGGATTGTCCTTGAAACGGGGATGGGCGGTCGTCTTGATGCTACTAATATTTGCACACCTGAAATTTGCTTAATCACTAATATTGGACTTGATCACAAGGAATGGCTGGGGAATACTAGAGCAGAGATTGCGCGCGAAAAGGCAGGCATTATGAAGTTAGGAATTCCAGTTGTTATTGTAGAAGATGATCCAGAAACCTCTCCAGCATTTATCAGCGCAGCAAATAGCATAGGTGCACCATTGTTTTGGGCTGGGTTATTTAATGGAATTACCGACTTGGCCGGAGGATACCAGTCTTTAAACATCCAAGGTGCCGCTGCCGTTTTAAATTTACTACATCCTGAATTCCAAGCGGTATGGAGTGAAGGTTTTAAGCATGTAAATGAACTCACTGGATTTTTTGGGCGATGGTCGACAATCGGACATTCTCCTAGGGTGGTTTGTGATACCGGACATAACTACCATGCGTTTGTGCATTTGGTTGAGCAGGCAGAGAGAGAAAGTCGCGGAAGGATTCATTGGATATTAGGGGCCGCCATAGATAAAGACAGTAAAGCAATACTATCCCTTTTACCAAAGACCTCTTCCTATTACTTTACTTCGTGCAGCAGTCCTAGAGGTAAAGAAGGCGAGGAATTAGCGAAAGAAGCGAATATATTAGGGCTCACTAGCTCCTCTTTCACGGATGTAAATAGCGCTCTTAAAGCAGCGAAAAAGGAAGCCGCAGCGGAAGACCTTATATTTGTTGGGGGCAGTACATTTGTAATAGCAGATTTAGAATTATGAAAAACATTTTCCTCTTACTTCTTTTCATCCCTTTGAGCGGCTATGCTCAAACAGAAGAACTAAAACAACGTACGGCACTCTTCTTATCTGAGCAAGAGGGCAAATTCAAGGTCAAAGAACTCAATGGAAGTGAGCCAGATTACGGCGTGCTTCTTGAGACTCAATTCATACATCATGAATATTATCAACTCAAGCAACTAGAAAAAGAACTTAACGACTTAGGTAATCTTATTCGCCCTAAATATGACTTGAGCACTTTTGCCTACCAGGACGAACAGGAGTTAAT
>CAJJCK010000048.1 GCA_905182675.1 uncultured Cryomorphaceae bacterium
CGTGCTGCGTCCCAGTTGGCGGCAAATAATGCTGTTTTTTTAGACTGAAAAACCTCAGCAAAAGAAGCTTCTATCTGGGCTAGTTCATATTGTACCTCCATGGGAGCCCTGGCTGTTTCTGTAGTATTAAAGAAGACAGGCGGCTGAATAAATTGGTAAAAAACAAAGAGCAGCACCCCTATGGAAAGGATGGAAAACTGCATAGGAACTTTAAAAACACCATTAAAAAGTAATCCCAGTTTACTCGTGCGCTCCTCCCCGGCACCTAAATACCGCTGTACCTGACTCTGATCTGTTCCTAAATAACTCAATGACAAAAACAATCCTCCAGCAAGGCCCGACCAAATGGTATACCTAGTACTTGGATCTAAGGAGGTATCTACGATACGCAGTTTACCCATTTCGCCAGCGATATAGTACGCATCAGCCATACTTACTGGGATTCGATCTATCAGAATAAAAGTAGCTATTGCCATACCGATAAGTATCGTAGCCATTTGCCATTTCTGAGTAACGGCAACAGCTGCTGATCCACCGGAAACCGTATAAAAAAGTACAATGACCCCAATTAAAACAATCATCAGGTTTAACGGAAGGTTCATTGCCGCAGAAAGCACAATAGCTGGTGCGAAAATGGTGATTCCCGCTGAGAGTCCACGAGATGTGAGAAACAGTGCTGCCGTAAAAAGTCTTGTTTTACGATCGAAGCGCTGCTCTAAGAATTGGTAGGCTGTGATGGCGCGCATTTTACGATAGGCAGGAACAAAAAATACACTTACCAGAATTACAGCCAAAGGCATTCCAAAATAAAACTGGATAAACCCCATATCATGCGCGTAAGCCTGACCAGGAGTTGAAAGAAACGTAATGGCTGATGCTTGAGTGGCCATGATACCCAGCCCTATGGTCATCGCACCTACATTTTTTGAACCACTCAATAGTTCACCTGCAGACGCGCTTGTGCGGGTTTTATAGACACCATACCCTACTATTAATCCTAGGGTTGCCAGTAAAACGATCCAGTCTATCAGATGCATCTATACAAATTGACGGGTAACGTAGTAAAACAATACAATCTCCGCTACTAATAACGCGATGACAACTATGTAATATTTTTTCCAATTAATAATGGATGAATTGGTCGTCTTAATGGTCATAATGTAATATGTTTTGTAATATTCTAAGTGCTCCTGGAACTCCTGCTGGCAGCTCTCTAAAAAGTGATAAACCCGTGTAAATTACGGAACCTTTACCATAATTTGCTACAACAGTTGAGTTTGGATAAATAATGCCGGTACTTTCCTCAATGGAGAATACAGTCGTGAATGATTCATTTACTACCGGAAAATATAAACCTCTTTCCTGTACCCATTGTTCAAAATCTGCGCTGATAAGTTCATTGGGTTCTATAGTTAATGAATGACTACCTATACTAACAGGCGCATATTCTTCTGTGACCCTGTCACGTCCTATTGTCAAGGGCACTGGTAAAGGCAACTCCATGCCTCCTCTACCTGCTGTTGTGTATGTCACAACAAAGTTACCGCCACCTTCTACATAAGCGGTTATGCGGTCCTTTGATTCCATAAGCCAGGACTCTGTATTAAAGGCACGTATACCGACTAAAACAGCATCCACAACCTCCCAAAGCTCAGGAGTCTCCTCCGTGATTTTGACAACGTCATAACCCACACTCACCAGGGTTTCATCCATTTGATCTCCCGCACCTTCTATATACCCAACTCTAATACGTTTACTATCCAAATCTAAAACAGACAGTGTTGATCGTGCGTCTCGATATCTATAATGAGTACCTATGTGAGGATAACTAACCGTGTGTTTTTCTGGTATCAGTTGAGTAACTGCCACACCATTTATGTCCTTGGTGGCTTCTCTTAAATTCATCTCAAATCTTCCTAGAGGCAGCTTTGCTGGTACTATTTCCTCAAAATGATTCCATCCTTCTTTGAGGTTTTCTGAAAGAGAATGCTCCCAAATCAAGGTTTGTCCAGAGGGTAATACAGCACTCACGCTCCAATGATACAAACCATCTTTTTGTGCATAAACGGAGTAACCAATAAGGCTCTTCTTTCCGTTATTCCAATACACACTTTGATTAAATTTCGCATGTAATATAGGGTCAACTGCGACCACTTCTCTATACTCTCCTATGGCACGGTCTGTCAACTTGGCGATGGGTTTCATGAAAAGCATAATGATGTCATCTCCTATTTCAAGACGAACTCGAGCGTGATCAAAGACTTCACCTGTAGAACCTGTAATTACGTTTAAGTCAGCCTCTAGTTGAAAACCATCTGGTCCCAACAATTGAGGAGGGTTAAGTCCCATTTCTTTGTTTTGTGTTTTCACTGAAGCTACATACACATCAACTTCTGATGACATGACTTGTAGTTCAACCAATGCTACGAATTCAGCATCGGACGGTAACGGGTTTACCGAAGTGTAATATTCTGCATATAACCCTGTCAGATGCAACATAACTCGCTGCCATCGCT
>CAJJCK010000049.1 GCA_905182675.1 uncultured Cryomorphaceae bacterium
ATTGAAGATCGATCTTCAATGGCCACCATACCTTCAAAAAGAGGGTTTCTATCGATCTCACGATACAGTAGAGCTGCTTTAGCCTCATTTTTATGATAAATGGCTTCTACTCCACCATTTTCCTTCAACCAACGCAGGGTTAACATACTTACGTAAATGGAAAACACAGGTGGAGTGTTAAACATGCTCTCTTTCGAAATGTGCGTATTATAGTCTAACATTGAGGGGATATACCTACCGGATTTACCCAAAGCGCTTTTCTTCACTATTACTAACGTTGCGCCTGCTGGGCCAAGATTCTTCTGTGCACCGGCATAAATAAGATCAAACTTAGCTACGTCAACAGGTCGCGAAAATATATCCGAACTCATATCACAGATAACCGGAACCTCTGTTGAAGGAAACTCTTTTAACTGCGCTCCGTAAATGGTGTTATTTGAAGTACAGTGGAAATAATCCGAATGAGGATCGATCGCATAGCCTTTTGGTATGTAACTGTAGTTTCTGTCTTTAGATGACGCTATGATTTCTGCGTTACCCAATCCAGCTGCCTCGTTAAAAGCTTTGGATGCCCATACTCCTGTGTCTAAGTATTGTGCTTTTCCATGCTCTGTTAGGAAGTTAAATGCTGTCATTGCAAATTGCAACGATGCTCCACCTTGAATAAAAATCACCTCATGGGAGCTTGGTACATGCAGAAGTTCTTTGACTAATGATACCGCCTCGTCCATTACCGCTACAAAATTCTTGCTGCGGTGCGATATTTCAACAATAGACAATCCTAGACTATCAAAATTAAGTAGAGCTTCAGATGCTTCTTGAAAGACTTGGGTCGGTAGAACGCATGGACCCGCAGAGAAATTATGGATTTTCATTTGTCGTTGTTAAAATGAATCACAAAACTAAGAGCTTCTGTTAGCCTACGCATAAATCTTGCTAGAAAGTTTACTTTATTATACACGGTAAATCAACATTTTTAACTTGACCGGGCAATACTATCTTCAGTTTCCTACATTCCAATCTGTACTGCTTAACTTTACGAATTATACAGAACCAAAATCTCACAACATGTCAAACGGAATTTTCAATGTACCGGTCGCTCAAAATGAGCCCATTTATGACTACGCGCCAGGAAGCCCTGAAAGAGAAGCCCTACTTGCTTCTTATAAAGATCAATATTACAGTACTGTAGATGTGCCCATGTATATTGGTGCTGAAGAGGTCCGTACAGGTAAAACGGCTGCATTACGTCCGCCACACGACCACCAGCATATATTGGGTCATTATCACATTGGCGATCATACCCATGTAAAGGCTGCTGTAGATGCTGCTTTAGGTGCACGTGCGGCTTGGGGTGATATGCCGTGGGAGCACAGAGCAGCTATTTTCTTAAAAGCCGCTGAGCTAATTAGTACCACGTATCGTTATAAAATAAATGCGGCGACAATGCTCGCTCAAGGCAAGAACTGTTACCAAGCAGAAATTGATTCCGTATGTGAATTCGCTGATTTCTTGCGTTACAACGTAGAGTACTTGACTCAAATTTACAGCGACCAACCTGAGAGTTCACCTGGTATTTGGAACCGACTAGAATATCGTCCATTAGAAGGTTTTGTCTTTGCCGTAACGCCATTCAATTTTACGGCTATTGCTGGTAATTTACCAGCCGCTCCTGCATTGATGGGGAATACAGTAGTTTGGAAGCCCGCAGATTCTCAGATTTTTTCTGCGAATGTGGTCATGGAAATATTCAGAGAAGCTGGATTACCCGCAGGTGTAATCAACCTCATTTATGTGGATGGACCTGTTGCTGGTGATTATATTTTTAACCACAGAGACTTCGCCGGACTGCACTTCACTGGTTCTACAGGAGTATTTCAGCATCTTTGGAAAACCATTGGAACGAACATCCATAAATACAGAGCTTACCCTCGTATCGTAGGTGAAACTGGCGGTAAAGATTTTGTGATTGCCCACCCATCCACGCCTGCAGGACAAGTAGTCACTGCGCTGTCGAGGGGAGCTTTTGAATTCCAAGGACAGAAATGTTCTGCAGCATCAAGGGCTTACGTACCTCAAAGTATGTGGCCAGCTGTAAAAGCAGGATTAATTTCGGATCTGTCGGAATTTAAAATGGGATCGCCTGAGGACATGGGCAACTTCATTAATGCAGTGATAGACGAAAAGTCGTTTGATAAAATTGCAGGCTACATAGACTTTATCAAAGGATCAAATGAAGCAGAAATAATCACGGGTGGAAACTACGATAAAACGACTGGTTACTTTATCGAACCAACCGTAGTCGTTACTTCCAATCCAAAGTTCCGTACCATGGTTGAGGAGATTTTCGGACCTGTTTTAACCATCTTTGTTTACGACGACGACCAATGGACAGAAACATTGAAACTCGTCGATGAAACTTCTGACTACGCGTTAACAGGAGCCATCTTCTCTGCTGATCGTTATGCAGCTATTGAAGCCACTAAGGCCTTACAAAATGCAGCTGGGAACTTCTACATCAACGACAAGCCTACGGGTGCTGTAGTTGGTCAACAGCCATTTGGAGGAAGCCGTGGTTCTGGAACGAATGACAAGGCAGGATCTTACATGAACTTATTACGTTGGGTAAATGCCCGTACCATTAAGGAATGTTTGGTTCCTGCGACAGATTTCCACTACCCTTTCTTAGGATAG
>CAJJCK010000050.1 GCA_905182675.1 uncultured Cryomorphaceae bacterium
TTTCGGGGGCTGTCAAAAAATTACGGCAAGAGAAAGTCCGGTATGCAACGTTTTCTCCGGATGGAAAATCAATCGCTTATGTCCTAAACAACAACCTTTTTGTCTACAAAAGAGCTCAAGAACAACATATTCAAATAACATCAGACGGAAAATTTAATTCCATCATTAATGGTGGAACCGATTGGGTTTACGAAGAAGAATTCGCATTAGTAGATGCTTTTTGGTGGTCGCCAGACTCTAAATATATTGGGTTTTTCAGATTTGATGAAACAAATGTGAGAAGCTTTAATATGGATATCTATGGCTCCGAGCTGTATCCCAATCCGAACACCTTTAAATACCCTAAAGCAGGGGAAGACAATAGTATAGTTACAGCACATATATGGAATAGCAGCAATGGCTCGGTAAACCAAGTACTAGAGAATGTTAATTATGAATATTTACCTCGTGCCAAATGGTCAGACGAACGTACATGGGTAGTTTCCACAATGAATAGACTGCAAAATTCACTCACGCTCTACTCCGTTGACGCACCTAGTTTAAATGCGGCTCAACTCTACCATGAAACGGACGACAAGTATTTAGAGATCAATGATGAGCTTGCATTTCTTTCAGATGGGAGTTTTATTTTGCTCAGCGATAGAGACGGTTGGAATCACTTGTACCATATCAACAAGGAAGGTGAGGTGAAACGTCAAATTACCAGCGGTGAATTCAACGTGACACGTTTCTATGGTATAGACGCCAAGAATAGAATTTTCTATCAAAGTTCAGAAACTCATGTAACCGAACGCAATATTTACAGTATTGGGCTTAAAGGAAGAGCGAAGAAAAACATCTCCACCGAAAGGGGTACACATGATGCAACCTTCACTCAGGATTATAGCTTGTTCATCGATACCTATAGCGCTGAGGGGAAACCTATTATTGTGACGCTTAAAAACCCGACTGGTGAGATAGTGCGTACGCTTAAAACGAATGAGCGTGCGGAAAAAGCATTGGCTAAATTCACTTTTACACCCAAAGAATTCATTACGGTATCCACTCCTACCGGCGGCGATTTAAATGCCTGGATGATCAAACCTGTAGACTTTGATGAAAGTAAGAAATATCCAATGTTCATGTTTGTCTACGGAGGTCCGGGAAGGCAAACTGTAGAAAACAGTTATGATGGATTTAGGAGTATGTGGTTTCAAATGCTAGCTAATGAACACAATATGATCATAGTAAGCGTTGACAACCGTGGTACAGATGGGCGTAGTGAGAGCTTTAAAAAAAGTACCTATGGACAAATGGGTAAGCTAGAAACTCTAGATCAAACTGAAGCTGCCCTCGAACTCTCCAAGCGCTCCTATGTAGATGGTAATAGAATAGGTATTTTCGGATGGAGTTATGGAGGATACATGGCCTCAAACTGTCTATTTCAAAGTCCCGATGTTTTTAAAATGGCTATTGCTGTAGCCCCCGTGACAAATTGGAGATTCTATGACAATATCTACACGGAACGTTACATGGGATTACCAGCAAGTAATGGGGATGGATATGACGCAGACAGTCCGCTTTCTCATGTTAAGGGACTTGAGGGAAAGTATCTTTTAATCCATGGAACCGGCGATGACAACGTTCACGTTCAAAATTCAATGCGTATGGTAGAGGCTCTAGTTCAGGCAGATAAGGATTTCGATTGGTTCGCCTATCCTGATAAAAATCACGGTATTTATGGCGGCAATACAACGATGCACTTGTATAGAATGATGACGGAGTTCATTGCAACCAACCTGTAATACTTTACCCCCCTGAGCACTGAAATAAAGATTGTATACTTGCTATGCACAAAAAACACTGAAACATGAGCGAAACATCAATGAAGCATCCACCAGCGTTATGGACGCTATTTATGTCTGAAATGTGGGAGCGATTCTGTTATTACGGAATGCGTACTCTTCTTACCCTATTCTTGGTAAAATCTCTTCTAAAGGGTGATGCTGAGGCCTCTTTAATTTATGGCGCATATACTGCACTTGTTTACGCAGCACCTGTTCTGGGAGGTCGCATGGCAGATTCATTTCTAGGATACCGTTACGCGATTCTACTAGGCGCTGTACTTATGGCCATTGGAGAATTCCTTATGGTAGCAGGTACGGATCTTTTGGGATTTGATGCTGGTTTACGTGAAAGTCTAATGCTTATAGGTATGGGTGGTTTAATCGTGGGTAACGGTTATTTTAAAGCAAATATTTCAACCATCGTAGGGAAACTCTATGAAGACAACGATCCCCGTCGTGATTCAGGTTTCACTATCTTTTATATCGGCATCAATGTAGGCGCGCTATTAGCGACCACAGT
>CAJJCK010000051.1 GCA_905182675.1 uncultured Cryomorphaceae bacterium
CTCAAGATAGAGTTCCAATAAATCTTCCCTCTGCACTGGTCCAACACCAGCTGGAGTCCCTGTGAATATAAGATCTCCAGTTTTTAAGGTGAAGTATTTCGAAACATGGGAGATGAGCTGGTCTACAGAAAACAACATCTGCTTGGTATTGCCTTCTTGTACTTTTTTGCCATTGATATCAAGATAGAAATCAATATTGTTAATTTCCTTCTTTAAGCTTTCAAGACTAAAAAAATTAGATACCGCGGCAGATCCGTCAAATGCCTTTGCCTTTTCCCAGGGCAGTCCCTTTTTCTTACAATCATCTTGAACATCCCGAGCAGTGAAATCAATGCCTAAGGCAATTTCATTATAGTACTTGTGCGCAAATCGAGTTTCAATATGCTTACCAAGCCTGTTGATCTTCACAACAAGTTCAATTTCATGGTGGATATTATTACTATGCTCAGGAATGAAAAAGGGATGCTTTTTTAGTAAAACAGCAGTGTCAGGCTTTAGAAAAACAACAGGTTCCTGTGGAATAGGGTTGTTTAGCTCTTCAGCATGCTTTGCGTAATTTCTACCAATGCAAATAATCTTCATATTCGTTATGCCTTGTTAAATTCTCGGAGACGTATAGAGGTTAGTACCTTCTTCGTATAAAGCGGGAAATCTGCATTTTGAATCCATGAAAAATAGCCCGGATTTTCTGTGAGAACACTTTTTACAGTTTGACCTCTGTATTTTCCAAAAGTAAATATCTCAACATCATGCTCATCATATGCGATGAAACCAGCGAAATCAGCCACTTTTTGACGGTTGGAGAAATCAGCAAGGAAGTCCATGTTGTTTTCCAGTTCGTCATATCGTTCTATTTGGGCTTTTAAGACTTCGTAAGTCGCAAAAACATCTGCTTCTGCGGTATGAGCATTGTCTAGCGAGGCATTACAATAGAAATTATAGGCTGCACTTAAAGTTCTTTGTTCCAACCTGTGAAATATATTCTGTACATCAACAGCTCTTCGTTTCCCCATATCGAAATCAATACCAGCCCTGAGAAACTCCTCTGCTAGCAACGGAATGTCAAATTTATTACTATTAAATCCGGCAAGATCACTGTCCGATATTAACGTGTACACCTCTTGTGCGATGTCACCAAAAATCGGTTCATGGTCAACGTCTTTATTATATATACCATGGACATTCGAAGCGCCTGCTGGAATAGGAATAGTAGGATTCACTCTCCATGTGTGAGTCTCTTCACTCTCATCAGGATGTACTTTGTGAATACAGATCTCTACAATTCGGTCATTAGTGACGTTTACACCAGTGGTTTCTAAATCAAAAAAACACATTGGACGGTGTAGGTTGAGCTTCATAGTTATGGGTATAAGACAATTCTAAACAAAAAAAGACCGCCCTAAGGCGGTCTTATAAAAGTACACTATCTGATCGAAAACACAGGATTTAAATCTCACGATTTAAATCCCAAGCCTCGAGGTATTCCGCAACGCGCTTCACAAACATGCCTCCTAAAGCACCGTCTACAGCCCTATGGTCATAGCTATGACTTAAGAACATTTTATGACGGACCGCAATCATATCGCCTTCTGGAGTTTCTACAACAGCAGGTTTTTTCTGAATGGCTCCTGCGGCCATAATAGCCACTTGAGGTTGGTTGATTATAGGCGTGCCCATAACATTACCAAAGGTGCCCACATTGGTTAGGGTATAAGTTCCCCCGGAGATTTCATCAGGCTTCAATGCATTGTTGCGTGCGCGATTAGCAAGGTCATTTACGGCCTTTGTTAAGCCTAAAAGACTTAGTTGGTCCGCATTTTTTATGACTGGAACAATTAAGTTTCCAGAAGGAAGTGCTGCTGCCATTCCCACGTTAATGTTCTTGTGCTTGATAATATTGGTACCATCGATACTAACATTAATCATCGGAAAGTCTTGAATGGACTTTACGATAGCTTCCATGATTATAGGTGTGAATGTGATTTTCTCACCATGCTTTTTTTGGAATTCATTTTTGACTTTGTTTCTCCATTGAACCACCTTCGTGAGATCAGCTTCAACAAAACTAGTTACATGCGGAGAGGTTCTAACCGAATTTACCATATGGTCAGCAATCAGCCTGCGCATTCTGTCCATTTCGATGATTTCATCTCCCGCTGAAGCGATAACAGGAGGTGATGTTCTTGGAGCTTCTACCTTAGCAGTGGTAGCTGGTTTAGAAATTGGAGCTGCTGCAACGGATCGTGATTTCCCGGAAGCTATGTAAGCAAGAATATCCTTCTTAGTTACTCTGCCTTCCTTGCCGCTTCCGCTGATAACATCCAATTCTGACTGACCTATTCCCTCTTCCTTAGCCATTGCGCGAACAAGAGGCGAATAGAACCGACCATTAGATGATTTGACAATATCCTCAGCACCAGTTAATGATGTTATGGCACTGGCTACTTGTTGCTCAATGTCAACTGCAGCTGCAGGAGCTGATTCTTTAGCTGGGATAGGTGGAGTAGGAGAGCTACTGTTGTCTTCATCGGTTTCAATAATAGCAATAGCCGTTCCCACCAGTGCAATATCATTTACATCTGTAATGATTTTTACTAGGGTTCCACTTACGGGTGAAGGAACTTCACTGTCGACTTTGTCTGTTGCGACTTCTACGACACTTTCTTCAGCCTCTATAGCGTCACCAACGTTTTTCAACCAAGTAGTGACCGTTGCCTCTGCAACGGATTCACCCATCTTGGGTAGGATTAATTCAAACTGAGCCATTGAATCTTTAGGTTTATGCCCCTAATTTACGGCAAAATGTCCGCTATTCCGCTTCCTAAAACTTTTTGCTTAATTGCATCAAGTGCAATACGTCTTGACGCAAGCGTGCCTCTATTGCATAATTTTCAACAATAGCCCTTGCATTTTGCATATAGTCTAATTCTGAGGGAAGAACACTGCATATGTCAAAAATTGGATGGGGTAAAGGAGGAACATTAAATTTTTCAGAAAGTGACCTAGAATAGCCAATTAACGATTTTTCACCAGTCATGATATGTCCTGAATACCGAATCCACAACTTCCAAGCGCTAAATCTTCCTGTTGCAAGGGCGCATACTAACGTCATAGGTGCCAAAGAAACAACAAGGAAAGTTGCTGTAATCTCAAATACCCTGCGCTGTCGCAAATATTGAGGGTCAGCGGTTTGCTGAGATTTTCGATAGGTTGTCCCTTGGGTTAGGCTGCTGTCTGAACCAATAATAAATTTCTGTTCAGGCATGAGTGACTTTACAGAAGTCTGCTCGCCTAATGAGGTGAGTATCGATATTAATCTTGTATTTGAAACCTCGGAAACATCAACAATGAGCTCGTTAATTCTATGCAATCGTACTAATGCCTGTAGCTTAAGCAACCAATCGTCATTATTGAAATTTGGGACCTCTTCCCAGTAAAAAGAAGGAATAATACCACTCGAGTGAAGAATATCATCTAGAGCACCTTTGCTATACTTTGAACCGAAAAATAAGATACGTGGTTGTTTGGTGGCTCCTTCAAACATGGGCTTACCAGATAAGACGGAAAGAACAGCCCTCCAGCCAAGCATTGCGGATAGACCACCTAGGGCGCCTAAAAGCAAAAGTGCTCTAGAAAAACGAAGTTCATCAGGCAGCAGTCCGTAGGTAAACCCTATGAACAGCGTAGTTACAATCATAGACCGTACCATCACTATTGGGCGGTTATTTTTAAAGTAGACTCCACTTAACCATAATCCAAACAACCAAACAAGCACGTAAGATCCTTGAATGGTATAAGTGTATAGGTCTGGATAGGAACCACCGTTAATAAATCTGTGGTTTTGTTCCCAATATGATTTGATGGTATTTAAGACAGCGAATAGCACTGCGGCATCAAGCAAGGGAGTAAATGTACTTTTCCCTAATCGTGCAACGATTGCCAGTGTTGCCCTAAGGTAAATTCCTGAGTAAATCAGTAAACTGTATGCTGCGGCTGAAGACCCTGTGAATTGCTTCTTAGCGAAAAGTACCATCGCCTTGTAGAACATACGAACATAATTTAGACTACCCCTTTTTGTGCTTTCACCCTTGTAATGGATAATCTGAGAATCAGAAAAATAGATGTTTTTATGTCCGGTCTTTTGAAGTTCATAACTCAGGTCAATGTCTTCCCCATACATAAAATACTGAGGATCGAAGCCACCTACGCTCAGTAGCAGTTGTGTAGGCACCATCATGAAACAACCAACTAAAATATCTACCTCATGGTTTTCCTCAGGACTCAGATGGCCTAAGTGGTACCTAGCAAATACAGAAGATTTTGGGAAAATAGCTGATAACCCCGTGATTTTCCAAAGGGCAACAAGTGGCGTAGGTAAGGCTCTTTTACTTTCAGGTAAAAATTGACCGCTTCCATCTAGCCCTTTAATGCCAAGACCACCAACTTCTGGGTGAGCTAATAAATATGAAATGCATTTCTCTAAGGTATCTTCTTGTAGAACCGTATCGGGATTTAAAATAAGCGTGTAAACTCCTTTTGCACGGGAAAACCCTTGATTGTTCGCCCTTCCAAACCCGACATTTTCACTATTGTCAATCCATGTAATATGCTCAAATGTGGAGCATATTTCATCTCTACCGGAATCTCTACTTGAATTATCGACTACGATTACTTCATAGTTGTACTGCGTTTGGCTTTTAAAAATGCTGTCCAAACATTGCGTCAAAAATTCCTTGACATTATAGTTTACTATGACAATACTGAGTTCCAAATCTATTGAGATAAACTTTGTTCGTAGGGTATTCTGTGCTGTATGCTTCTGCCTAGAGTTACTTCGTCAGCAAATTCCAGTTCATCGCCCACTGCAATCCCACGTGCTATGGTAGTGAGCTTTATGTTGAGGTCTTTTATTTTACGGTATAAATAAAAATTAGTGGTATCGCCTTCCATAGTGGTGTTTAGTGCAAATACCAATTCACTGATTTCGCCGGTTCCAAGCTTAGCTATTAAAGAACCGATGGTAAGGTCGCTTGGTCCAATGCCATCCATTGGAGATATAAGTCCGCCTAAAACATGATAGACTCCATTGTAACCTCCCGTATTTTCAATGGCCATAACATCTCGTACATCCTCTACAACGCATAGAATACTCTTTTCGCGCTTAGGAGAAAGACAAATTGAGCAGGTTTCTGTGTCAGAGATGGTATGACATTCTTTACAAAACGTTGTATTATTTCTAAGGTCCATCAAGGCAGCTGATAACGCCTCCGTTTGTACGCTAGGTCTGCGTAACAAGTGCAGTGCAAGTCGTAAGGCTGTCTTTTTCCCTATTCCAGGAAGGCGAGAAATCTCCTCGACAGCTTGCTCTATTTTTCTACTTGAGAAATTCATCAGTGCTCAAAAGTAAGGGATTGCGCATATTTGTCACATGAACAACACACTCTTTTTACTTATACTTCTTGGATATGTTGCTGTTTTGGCGATAATAGGCTTTTTAACATCGCGCGGAGGGTCTAATGCATCCTTCTTCAATGCGAATAAAAACGCGAATTGGTTACTCGTAAGTTTCGGGATGATTGGCGCCTCGTTGAGCGGTGTAACTTTCATCAGCGTCCCGGGATGGACAGGCACGTCGGGGCTGACTTATATGCCTATGGTCTTTGGCTTCTTCTTAGGTTATATTGTTATCGCTGCAGTATTACTTCCGGTGTATTATCGTTATAACGTTATTAGTATATACTCTTTTTTGGGTGCGAAACTAGGGAAAGAGAGCTATCAGGTAGGTTCGCTATTTTTCCTTCTTTCTAGAATAGTAGGTGCATCTGCCCGTTTGTATTTAGTGACCATGGTAGTGCAAATTTTAATCGGCGATGCTCTAGGTATACCGTTTTACCTCACTGCATTAGTACTGTTGGGCCTAATAGCCTTGTATAGTGCCTCAGGAGGAATAGCAACCATTGTGATCACAGATACTTTGCAAACAGCGCTAATGCTTCTTGCAGCAGGTCTGGCCTTTTATTATGTAGGGAAGGCCGTGGTTGGTCCAGGACAAAGTTTTGGTTCTTTTCTCACCTCGCATCCAGATTGGTATTTTATTGAAACGGGTACCGCAAAAGCATGGTGGAAACAACTATTAGGTGGGGTAGCTATTGCCGTGGCAATGACAGGGTTAGATCAGGACATGATGCAGAAAAACCTCACCGTTAAAAAGTTGGTAAATGCACAGAAAAACATGGTGCTGTTGGGGTTATCGTTGCTCGTGGTTAACCTCTTGTTTTTATCCCTCGGAATCATGCTTAGCGAGTATGCAGAAATTCAGGGTATTACTGCAACGGGAGACAAGTTGTTTGCGACAGTAGCCAATAGCGAAGGCCTACCGGCCGCACTGGGCGTGCTGTTCTTTTTAGGTCTTTTAGCAGCAGCGTTTTCAAGCGCAGATAGCGCATTAACCTCTTTGACAACGGCTTTTTGTATTGATTTTTTAAATCTTTCGCAGAACGGTTCTACCAAAACAAGAAACGCTGTATACGTTACATTTATGGGTATTGTTTTAATAGTGATGGTGGGTATTTATTCCCTAGAGGCGGATTCCATTATCTCAGGACTCTTCACCGCTGCGGGCTATACGTATGGTCCGTTACTAGGCTTATTTGCAATGGCATTAATGACCAACAGAAGATTACAAGGTTGGTGGGTATTATTAGTATGTATAGCAGCGCCAATTATTACGTACCAACTAAGCCTATGGGCACCCTCTGTTGGATACGCCATAGGCTTTGAGTTACTGTTGTATAACGGCTTGTTTACTTTCTTAGGTCTTCTTGCAATTAGTAAACCTTCTCGCTTAAATTAAATCTTACTAATGCTTTGAGACGTACTGCGATGATTAGTGCGCAGCGATACACGATAAACGCCACTAGCTAAGGAACTCAAGTCAAGTCGTATTTCGCTTGACACATTAGCGTATTCTGATACACTGACCAAGGCGCCTAGGACATCGTAAATTTCAATAACAGCGCTACCCTCATTTTGGCCAAGAGCAATGTTTAAGACATCTTCTGTAGGGTTTGGATAGAACACTGCGTTTTCCAATCCGTTTTCATCGAGTCCAATGTTATTGAAGGTGGTCGAGGTACTTTCAATACCGCAGTCTGTTGTTACCGTAAGTTGTACTGTGTAATTCCCTGTGCTAGCGTAAGTATGTGATGGATTTTGTTGACTAGAGGTGTTTCCATCGCCAAAATCCCATGCCCATGCCGTAGGAATAGGCGTGGATACATCAGTAAAATCATAGGTTAAACCGCCCGCTAGACTCAACACGTAAGCCGCATTTAATTGTGGTGCAGGAGTTAAAATAACGCTGTCCGCAACAAAGGTATAGGCGTTGTAGTATACATACTCTAGGTTATAGTCAGACGAAG
>CAJJCK010000052.1 GCA_905182675.1 uncultured Cryomorphaceae bacterium
GGGTACCCATACCATGAAACGTTGATGTTAAGCTGGATCCCGTGCGATTAAGCGTAAAGTTTCCATCTAACGTGGTATCTGTTGTGTTCAAAGAGAACGTGAAAAACTCGTCTTCACAGATGACAGGTGGCATGTTCAATGTTGCCAAAGACGCTGTACCTGCCAAGTCAATTACTCGGATGTTATCCAAGTACAAATTATTTCCGTACCCACAGATACCTAGAATTTGAAATTGAACCAAATCAGAATTCAACGCGCTTAGAGAAACAGTGTCAGTTCTCCAATCGGCCGGGCTACTTGGAATATACACGGTGGTTGTAGGCGAAGTGGTAGCCAGGTTTGTCCCTCCTTTTAAATATAAGGTATCATAAGAGCTTCCACAATCCTCACTAACAAGTACAGCGAGTTCATCAAAATATTGAGTGGAATACTGGGCATAGCTCAAATCAAAAAGTAAGGTTGGTTGGCTAAATCCAGTTATATCAAATTTAGGGCTCTCCAATATATCCACTTCTCCAGTAGTGGAATAGTTAAAGTACCCCATGTATACGGCTCCCGATTTAGCACCTGTAGGTCCGTCTATATCAGTTGTAGTCCATGTAGTTTGTCCATCAGGATTAATGGTCACAAAGTCGCTCGCACTATTCCCTGTGAAGGTCTCCACGATGGGAAGACCTTGTAACGAGATTACAGTGACTTCATTTACCTTAACAATGGTGTCGCTCCCGTAGGAGTTGGTGGCAACCCAAGTAATGGTATAAGCACCATAACTACTAAAGCTAACCTCTGGATTTTGAGAGGATGAAGTCGTACTGTTCACGAAAGTGTGGCTGCTGGGCGATATAGACCAATTCCAACTCGATGGTGATTTAGCGCTTTGATCAGTCAATATGAGTGACGTATTAAGACAGGGGGTGGTAGTAGATGCGTTGAAGTCTGCAATTGGGATTCCAATCTGATCCTCAATAGAAAATTGATCAATCGCAATATCACTTTGGTAACCTCCACCTGTAACTCCAATCACTCTAATGATAATAGTGTCTCCCATGTAAGGGGCCAGGTCAATATTTTGAGTCATCCAGTTGTTACCTTGATTGCCACTCTTCTTGAAAACTTCAGTCCAGAAAGTACCATCGAATATTTCTACGGTCAATGTTCCGGTACTAGGCCCAAACATGTGATAGGTAAAATCCAACTCTGGAGCAACACTACTGCCTAAATCGACACATGGGCTATATAGTATAGCTTCTTGGAACTCACAATTTCCTGAGGCTTCTAAATATAAATACTTACCGCTTCCGCCAAAGTCAGATCCAGGTCCTGTACCACTCGAAGCTGTCCCTCCTTGGTTAGTTCTCCAATCAATATCATCCTCTGAACCATTGGTCAGGTTTTTCCAATTTCCACCAAGGCTACATGCTGTTCCTCCACAGTTTGTGGATACAGGGCACGAATTATAGCTGTCGAAACTTTGCACAAATGGCATACTATATAAAACGGAGTTTAAGTAGGTGATATTTTGGAAAATGGTATCATTTAAAGCATTCATGTCTCCGCTCATTTCACTCCATGCTGTGATATTCTGATTGCTGATTCCCGACCAAATAATAGGCGTTGAAAACACAAATGCAGAGTCCGCGTACGGTAAAAGAGATGCGAATAAAGTGTCTCTAACTGTTGATCCATTAAAGCTATAAGCAACTGGTATGGTATCTACCGTAGAGGTAGAAGGGTTCGTCAATAAAACCGTAATATCAATAACTTGACTCTGACAGCTGCTGACCAGTTGCGGATTAATTATTTCCGTTAAGCTAGCATCTCTTGCTAATGGACAACCGAAGGTTCCCGCAGGTAATTCTATCGCATACGCTCGTTTTCCTGGCGCGCCATTAAAATTACCACTTCCTGAAATCCAGGTATCTACAGTTGGTGAATATGGTATCACCATCGAGTTGATGGTATCTGTGTAAACAGAATCCATGTATTTAGTTCCTAATATATAGGCTGTATAATCTGTTGCGGAGGTTACAGGACTGATCGTGATCTTAAGACTATCTGGACAAACCCAGTCTAAGGTAAGGCCGGTGGGTTGTTGTATGATTGTAAACGGACCCGCAGTTGAGGTATCAGTTCCTGATATTACTCTGAGGTAGGCTCCGTCGGTCGGGTTATTAGGCACGGTCCAATTCGCCATAGGACGATTGGAAATCGTACTCAACGAAAGACTCGACCAATTAGCACCATGGTCAGAGGAAAATTGCCAGGTAAGCCCTGTTGTTTTTCCATCCCATCGAACTACGGTTGCTCCGGGTGTCATAGGTGCATGATCGTGCGGGTAGACTAATGCTACTTCTGCCACTTCCATATCATAAATGACGAAAAATTCTTGTGGACCAGTGGGAATATTAGTGCCATATACGGTAAGTGAATAATCACCAGCACTAGGGTTCATTATGGTGACTTGTTCTGCATTATTTAAAGTATCCAATCCTCTAACAGCGTTGTTGTTGAGGGTAGTTGCATTAGCCGCGGGATTGAGTACCCATGGTTGATAGGATACATTATTTGTGAGATCAGTGACCAGAAAGTCTAAATTGTTAACTAAAGCCTTCGAAGCAAATAAGGAACCTTCTTTATCAGTCCAATACAACATAGTTCTGAAGCTTTCTACTCCGTTCGGCAAGGTTATATTGAACGTTGTTGTATCACCAGTTGAAGCAGTTGAGGTAAAGAACAAGGTGTCCTTAATGACACGAATGGCACGACGAGCATTCACCCTTCCGTATCCATAGATGTAGTCAGGTCCATTATTCCCTAGATCGTCTGCAGTATTCATTGCAATCCCCTTCAATAAGCCACCTTTTGCTGTGTCGCTTTGTAATTCATCAAAAGCATTATGGAGTACTGAAAAGAATCCGGCTACACCTGGTGCTGACATGGATGTTCCAGTTTTTAACCCATAAGAATGACCGTCTATTGTGGAATATACATTGGTTCCAACCGCTGCTAAATCAGGTTTGATACGTCCGTCTGCTGCTGGTCCTCTAGATGACGAGCCTGCAATGACATCTAAACTTGTCAAATTAGCTGTAGCAACGACATTTTTACCTTGTTTATGCCCACCAGTAACATTTCCCCATTGGGATCCGGCACCATAATTACAGTTTGATCCGTTGCTATTTCCGGCACTAAACACGTGCATTAGTGCAACATTGTCAATAATATCCTTATCCATTTGCTGCGCATAGGATGTATATCCAGCATTACAACCATTCGAATAAGAGCTGTTTGTTACACGTATGCCATACAGGTTATAATGGCTATCAATGTTACTCAGGTTACTCGGATAATCATAATAAATCATTGTAGCTCCAGTGGCAGATCCTGCTCCGTCGGGATCAATATTACCAGCGCCAAAAATGGTTCCAGCGACGTGGTCTCCATGATCGCCTATAGAGGTGCCTCCAAGTGAGGTTAATCTTCCTCGATAATCATCATGTGGCCCTATATCACCATCATCTCCAAGACCAACGACAACATTGGTCCCGTCAAAACCCTGATTACGCTGCATAAAAGCTACCCTTGAGGCCGCTCGTGAATTATCGTTTTCCGCAGAACCAGGCTCTTCAATGGCTTGTATAAAAAGAACAAATTCATTTTTTGCCAAATCCTCAAGTTTACTTGACGTTAAGACGCCACTATACCAGCCATCATTTAAGTCCGTTACTAATTTCAAGTAAGAAGGAAGAGTATTGAATTCTGGAGCGGTGTAGAACTGTACAGCCACTCTGCCATCGTTTAAAACTGCCCATTGAGGGAAATTAGTGTTACATATGGGACCATCTAACTTCATTCGAGGTGTCCATGCTGTAAATGAGGATACACCTGCTGTTTTAAGTTGCTCCGATGTTACGCCTTTAGGAATTCTTACCTCAAATGAGTTTTCAGGTAAATAATGAAAGAGTTCTACGCCCAAATCCGCCAACGCTTTTTTATCTTCGGCAAGTACATGTCGGTCCCATAGCGCTACACCGTAGGTCACTTTACTGGCGTTTAATTGTAAAAACGAGCCTTCAGCCAATTGATAGGTGCCCGACTTTAGCTTCAACGTATGCTGTGCAGCAGCCGAAAAGGCTGTTAAAACTAATAAAATGGTAAAAAATCTTTTCATATGATGTCTACTAATAGGTGCTCTAATATAACACCCACAAACGCAATTGTTCGAGGTTTAGCCATGGTGTTGGCCTTCTTTTTTGGGAATCAATTAGTTGCACAATATTCACCTCTGTCGCAGAGCCAAGCGATGGCCGAAATGCAGCGGTTTAGTTCTGGTAAAAGGGTACTTTACCTAGCAGCCCATCCTGATGATGAAAATACTAGACTTATAGCCTGGTTGTCCAACGCTTTAGACGCAGAAACGACGTATCTAAGCTTGACCAAAGGTTCAGGAGGTCAAAACCTACTTGGTGACGAATTGGGAGAAAACCTAGGGGTTATACGGGAACATGAACTCCGCGCGGCAAGAGCTATAGATGGTGGTAATCAACGTTTTACGGATGCGTTAGACTTCGGATACTCTAAAAGTGTAGACGAGGTTTGGACGAAATGGAATCACAAAGATTTAGTACGTCAAGTCGTTCAAGCAATTAGAGAATTACAACCTGACTTTATCATTACTCGTTTTCCTCCGGATTCGCGCGCTGGTCATGGGCATCACACAGCCTCTGCAGAATTAGCGATAGAATGTGCTAAGCTTGCCGGTGATTCAGCATTTATCACCGAGATGCTCCCTTGGGAGGTGGGAGGAGTATGGTGGAATACCTCTATCTGGTGGGATAAAACCCTAAAGGATGACCCTGAAGCAGTGCATTTGGACCTGAGTGGTTTTGATCCTCTGCATGGGGATTCTTATGGTGCTATTGGAGATGCAGCAAGGTCGATGCACAAGTGCCAGGGTTTTGGAGTACCCATCAACCGTGGACCGAGAGAGGAATATTTTAAAAAACTCTGGGGTGAAGCAGATCTCGAGAGTTACCTCGAGTTAGAAGAGCGTGCAACAGATGAAAACAGTAGGATGGCGCAGGATGCGTCTTTCGCATTAGAAATTGGAGATCAAGATCAAGCCATTGCTCAATGGGCGGCGTTAGGCCGAGACATCTTAGAGTCTAATTCGGGATTGTC